>JAHFFR010000036.1 GCA_023247825.1 Candidatus Omnitrophota bacterium | reverse complement strand
CTGTCCCTAATAAAGAAAGGATTAACAGATGGCAAAGATTTATTATGACAAAGACGCGGATTTGGATTTATTAAAGGATAAAACGGTCGCGATAATCGGTTATGGCATACAGGGCCGCGGGCAGTCTTTATGCCTGCGTGATTCGGGAGTAAGGGTGGTAGTTTCTGAAATGGAGGGCACTCCTAATTTTGAACAGGCAAAAAAAGACGGGTTTACTCCGGTGAGTGCCGCCGGAGCAGCAAAATCCGCCGATATTATTCAAATCCTTACCCAGGACCATGTGCAGGCAAAAGTTTATAAAGAATCAATCAAGCCGAATTTAAAAAAAGGCAAGGCGCTTTGTTTCTCGCACGGGTTTAATATCCGGTTTAAGCAGATTAAGCCGCCGAAGAATGTCGATGTATTTATGGTTGCTCCAAAAGGGCCGGGGGCATTGGTGAGAAAAATGTATGAAGAAGGTAAAGGCGTTCCTTCTTTAATCGCAATTTATCAGGATGCGACAGGACAGGCAAAAAATCTGGCCCTGGCTTATGCCAAAGCCCTTAAGGCCACCACCGCAGGGGTAATTGAAACAACTTTTGATGAAGAGACCGAGACCGATCTTTTCGGAGAACAGGCAGTGCTTTGCGGAGGAGTCAGCGAACTGATTAAGGCGGGTTTTGATACTTTGATCGGGGCGGGTTACCAGCCGGAAATCGCTTATTTTGAAGTTTTGCACGAGTTAAAATTAATTACCGATCTTATCCAGGAGCGGGGTATTTCCGGGATGCGCAGAGGGGTATCAAACACTGCCTGTTACGGGGATCTTACGCGCGGCCCAAGAATTATTACACAAAAAACACGCAAAGAAATGCAGAAAATCCTTAAAGAAATTAAATCCGGAAAATTCGCCAGGGAGTGGATTAAGGAAAATGAAACCGGGCGCAAGAATTTTGACAGTTTGATTAAAGCCGGGGATGACCACTTAATTGAGAAAGTTGGAAAACAATTAAGGGAAATGATGCCGTGGATGAAAAAATAATTATATTTGATACAACTTTAAGGGATGGGGAACAGGCGCCGGGGGCTTCTTTGAATCATAAGGAGAAGCTGGAGGTGGCCTGGGCGCTTAGCGATTTAGGGGTCGATGTTATTGAGGCAGGATTTCCTATTTCTTCCAAAGGCGATTTTGCGGCGGTGCAGCAAATAGCCAAAACCATTAAATTACCGGTTATCTGTGGTTTGGCGCGGGCAATTAAAAAAGATATTGATGCAGCAGTTGCGGCGACGAGCCCTGCTAAGAGGCCGCGTATCCATGTATTTTTGGCAACCTCAAAAATACATATGCAGTATAAGTTAAAAAAAGCCGAAGATGAAATTTTACGCCTTGCCGTAGAATCGGTAGGTTATGCTAAAAAATTATGCCCCGATATAGAATTTTCTCCGGAGGACGCCAGCCGCACTGAACAGGATTTTCTTTTTCAGGTAATTGAGGCGGTAATCAAGGCAGGGGCAACCACGGTTAATATTCCGGATACGGTGGGCTATACTGAACCGGAGGAATATGGCCGCCTGATCAAAGCAATTAAAGAGAATGTGCCTAATATTGATAAAGCGGTTATATCCGTGCATTGCCATAATGATTTAGGGCTGGCAGTAGCTAATTCATTGTCTGCGGTAAAGGCCGGCGCGCGTCAGGTGGAATGTACTGTTAACGGCATAGGCGAACGCGCCGGGAACGCTTCCTTAGAAGAAATAGTAATGAGTATAGATACGCGTAAAGATATATATGCCGGCCTGGCGACGGGTATAAATAAGAAAAATATCTATAAAGCCAGCCGCCTGGTTAGCAAGCTTACCGGTTTTACAGTTGCCCCGAATAAAGCTATCGTCGGAGGTAATGCCTTCAGGCATGAATCCGGGATTCATCAGGACGGAGTGCTTAAGGAGCGTTCCACTTATGAGATTATCCGCGGGGAAGATGTAGGGTTTAAGGTCGAAGGCATGGTTTTGGGCAAACATTCCGGCAGGCATGCTTTTAATGAGAGGCTTATAAAGTTGGGTTTTCATTTAAATGAAGACCAGGTAAACAAGGCCTTTGAGCGTTTTAAAGATTTATGCGATAAGAAAAAAGATATCTTTGACGATGATTTAAGGATTATTGTTGAAGATGAAATCCGCGTAGCTAAGCCTGTTTGGAAATTAAATAGTTTCCAAGTTCATTCCGGAACCAAGATCAAACCAAAAGCAGAAGTAACATTGGTTAAAGGCGGTAGGAATATATCCGCAGTCTCATCCGGAGACGGCCCGGTGGATGCTTGTTTTAAGGCCATAGATAAAGTTACCGGATATAAAGCTAAGTTAGAAGATTTCCGGCTTGAGGCAGTTACTTCGGGTAAAGACGCCCTGGGCCAGGTCAGCCTTAAGCTGAAAATAAAGGATTCTATCATCAGCGGCCGCGGCGCAAGCACGGATATTGTAGAAGCGGCGGTTAAGGCCTACATTGATGCCGCTAACAAGCTAGAAACCAAATGACCTTAAAGCCCAAACTTTACGGTTTAGTAGGTTTTCCCATCAAACACAGCCTCTCCCCCTGTATGCACAATGCCGCATTCTCGAAACTAAAGATAAAAGCCAGATATAAATTATTTGAGTTAAAATCCGAAGAACTTGCGGGTTTCTTGGGTAGCCTAAAGAAAAAAAATATTTGCGGTTTCAATGTTACTTATCCTTATAAAGAAGATATCCTCAGATTTATAAACAGTAAATCCCCGGCCGTAAAAGAGATCGGCGCAGCTAATACCGTAGTAGTAGGTAAAAACGGTAAATTGGAAGGTTTTAACACAGATTATCTCGGATTTAGCGCCCATCTTAAGGAATTAAAGGTTAAGCCTAAAAAAGCGGCGATAATCGGGGCCGGGGGAGCATCCCGCGCAGTTTGTTTTGCGTTAGCTAAAATGAAAATTGATGAGCTTTGCATTTATGATATTGATAAATTTAAGTCTTTAAGCCTTTTTAAAAAATTAAATTCCCGTTTCCCAAAAACAAGATTCAGCGTAGCCAGCACAATCGAAGATTTGGAAATATCCGGGAAAGATTTACTGATTAATGCTTCTCCGGTTGGAATGCGCCAGCTAGATCCATGTTTGGTTAAGCCCCAAGATTTACATGAAGGCTTATTTGTTTACGATCTGATTTACAATCCTGCCGAAACAAAATTAATTTCTTTAGCCAAAGGACGTAATCTGAATTTTTCGAACGGCTTAGGCATGCTCTTATATCAGGGGGTTTTTGCTTTTAGGCATTTTTGCGCAAAGACCCCTCCAGTTAAGATTATGAAAGAGGCGCTTTTGAAAGCCTGCCTGCAGGGAGTAAGTAAAGGAGGAATATGATTGCCAAAATAATTGTTTTTATCTTTGGTTCCATCGTCGGAAGCTTCTTAAACGTGTGCATCCACCGTATGCCTAAGGGTGAATCCGTAGTCTGGCCGCGCTCGCATTGCCCGAAATGCGGCAGGAGAATTCCCGGTTATGACAATATTCCTTTTTTAAGCTTTATCCTGCTGGGTGGCAAATGCCGAAGCTGTAAAGAAAAAATCTCATGGCGTTATCCTCTTGTAGAATTATTGACAGCTGTTTTGATGGTCGCGCTTTTTAACCGTTTTGGCTCAGGTTATGCCTTCTTTTTATATATGGTTATGCTTTGGGGTTTGGTTATCGCTACTTTTGTGGATATTGATCACCGTATCATTCCCGATGAAGTATCCGTGGGGGGCATGATTATCGGTTTCATTATGGTCTCCGTAACCGGTTTTACATTTGGCCCTTTTAAGTTCACTTTTCTTCCCATGCTGCGGTCTATCTTAGGTATAATTATCGGAGGCGGGGTTATTTATTTGACCGGGAAGCTTTTTGACCTGGTTTATTTTAAACTGCTTAAGCGGCCGCCAATAAGCGGGGAAACTGAATCCATGGGCGGAGGGGATGTAAAACTCTTAGCTATGATTGGCGCCTTTATGGGCTGGAAATTGGCCTTGCTTACCTTTTTCCTCGCCCCATTTTTAGGGATAGTTATCGGTATCATAAACTTAGCTACAAAGAAAGACCACACTATACCGTATGGCCCGTTTCTTTCAATAGCGGCATTACTGGCTTTATTTTGGGGAAACAGAATAATTCAATTAATCCTGCCTCTTAGCTGAATTAAAATATGCCTGAATTAAACCTCGAAAACTATCTTTCTAAAAGTATATCCGCGGATAATTGGAAAAATGCCGGCTTTAAGAAATGCGCCGGGGTGTTGTTTCCTTTATTTACTGCCTACTCAAAGGATAGCTTTGGTATCGGTGACCTCGGCGATTTGAAGCTTATTGTTGATTGGGCAAAATTAACCGCTAATTCTATTCTACAGCTTTTGCCGATGAATGAAGTTGGCCCGGTGTTTTGCCCTTATGATGCCTTAAGTTCCTTTGCCCTTGAGCCGGCTTATATCTGTTTAAAAGATTTTCCCGAGTTAGCCGGAAAAAGGTTTAGCTCCATTTTAGGGGATACCACTCATGTTGATTATGCGGTAAAAGATGAAAAATTACGGCTGCTTTGGGATGTTTATCTGGCGCAAGATTTAAGCGAGGCTTCTGATTTCGAAGAATTTCAGCTGAAAAATGCATATTGGCTGGCAGATTTTGCGCTTTTTAAAGAGCTGAAAAATTATCATCAAGGCAAGCCGTGGTATGAATGGGAGGAAAAATTCAAGAATCGTTTCCAAGAGGCGCTGCAGGAATTCCAGCAGGATAATATTGAGAAAATAACCTTTTGGATGTGGCTGCAGTGGGTTCTTTTTAAGCAATTTAAAGAAGCCGGCGCTTACGCGCTCAAGAATAATATTCTTATTAAAGGGGATTTACCGGTTTTAGTCTCCCGGGACAGCACCGACGTCTGGAGCCATCCGGGATTCTTTAAGCTGGAATTTGCCGCCGGGGCCCCGCCGGATATGTATTGTTCCAAGGGCCAGCGCTGGGGAATGCCTACTTATAATTGGGAGAATATCGCCAAAGATAATTATCGTTATATAAAAGAAAAATTAGGATACGCGCAGGAATTTTATAATATTTTACGTATTGACCATGTAGTCGGGCTTTTTAGGATCTGGAGCATTCCCTATAGCGATCTGGAGGAGAATCACGGGCTAAACGGAGTATTTGATCCGTTTGATGAGCAGCTCTGGTGCCAGCACGGCCGGGTAATTTTAAGCATTCTTGTGCAAAATACAAAGATGCTGCTTTGCGCAGAAGATTTGGGAGTAATCCCTAAGTGCTGTACCGATACGTTATTTGAATTCGGTATCCCTGGAAATGATGTGCAGCGTTGGGTAAAGGATTGGAGCACTTTGCATGATTTTCTTATGCCCGGTGAGTACCGCCAGCTTGCGGTAACGATGCTTTCTACGCATGATACGACCAATTGGAAGGCTTGGTGGCAGTATGAGGCAGGCACGGTGGATGAAGGCTTGTTTATGAGAAAGTGTAATGAACGTAAAATAGATTTTGCCAAAGTCAGCTTAAAGCTTTTTGACGCAAATCTTTCCTTTTATGGCCGCCTGCGCTGGAAAAAAGAGATTGATTCTGTGGATAAACTGCTCTGGGAGTTGGGCAGGAGAAAAGAAGAAGTTGGGGATTTTGTCGAGCTTTATAAAAATACTTACGGAGAAAAAGAAAAACTCTGGAAGCTATTAGATTGCTCTGGAGAGACGGAAGAAGAGGCAAGCGTTGAGTTATTGGCTAAGGTAATGCAATTTGTTTTAAGCTCCCGGGCTATATTTTGTATTAATTTAATCAGTGATTATTTAGGAATGGCAGATATATTTAAGGGAGATCCTTATCAGTACCGGGTAAATGTGCCGGGGACAATTAGCCCGAAGAACTGGTCGCTTAGGCTTCCGTTATCCCTTGAGGAGTTGCTGGCGCATCCGTTAAATCAGCAAATCCGCAAGATGATTACTGATCCAGGAAGAATTTGATTTCCGTTTTTTACTTCGGCACGAAGATTTTCAGCGTTTGCTGCGGCTTACGATTCACTCCCGGACTTGCTTATGCAACTAATCGGTCCTTCGTTCGTCGTAATTCCTTGCGCACATCTGCCGAAAATCTTCTAATTGTGTCTTTAGTAAGATATGGGAATCTTTGGCTAACTCAACGATAAGTATTGATGGGAACGAAAGTATGAAAATTCGAGAAAGCGGGATGCCAGAGAAGGATATATGGAAAGGGTTTTTTAATCCCGAGGAAGTTATTACAAGGCTCGGCATAAGTAATAAAATTAATAATCTAGCGGAGTTTGGGTGTGGTTATGGCACTTTTACTATTCCAGTTGCTAAAATTATTAAAGGTTTAATTTATGCATTGGATATCGAACCAGAGATGGTCCGCATAACAAGCGAGGAAGCAAAAAAACATAATCTTAATAATGTAAAGGTTATTTTACGGGATTTTGTTGCTCAAGGATCGGGATTACTTAAAGAGAGCGTTGATTATGTTATGCTTTTTAATATTCTTCACCTTGAGGATCCTGATATTTTATTATCCGAAGCCGAAAGAATTTTAAAGAAAGGCGGCAATCTTGGAATTATCCACTGGAATCACGATCCAGCTACGCCTCGGGGGCCATCGATGAATATCCGGCCTAAACCCGAAGACTGTATTAAATGGGCAGAAACCGCCGGTTTTAGCGATCCAGTGCAACATGATTTAAAACCTTATCATTACGGAATTGTTTTCACCAAGAAAGGAGATAGAAAGTGAAAATTGGAGTGATAATTTCAAGTAATAATGCTGAAACTTGCTGGGATGCTTTACGGTATGCGAATTTCAGCTTAGGGCAAAAAGACTCCGTTAAAGTTTTTTTGATAGGGGAAGGCGTAGAATACCAGAAAATCAGCAACGAAAAGTTTAATACTATTGAGCAGGCAGAAAAATTCTCGCAAGGCGGCGGAAAGATTTTTGCTTGCGGAACGTGTATAAAATTACGCCGGCAGGAAGGAACAGAGATGTGTCCTATTAATACTATGAAAGATATGTATGAGATAATTAAGGAAAGCGATAAGGTAGTGACGTTTTGATTTTTTGATATTTCTATGGGAACATTACAGGGGACAGAATATTTTATTTCGAAAAGCATGGGTAAGGCGATCATGGATTACCAGATGATTGCTCCCGGCGATAAGATTCTGGTCGCGGTTTCAGGCGGCAAGGATAGCCTGACCTTGTTGCGCGTTTTAAATGACCGCCGCGCCTTTGTGCCGGTAAAATATGACCTATTGGCAGTGCATGTGGATATGGGGTACCCATGCCAGCATCCTAAAATTTTAGCGGAGTATTTTAAGAAGATGGGCATTGATTACCATATTGAGAAAATTGATATTCTTAAAGGCAAAACCCGCAAGGATATCAGCTGCTTCTGGTGCTCCTGGAACAGGAGGAAGGCGCTATTTGAAACCGCTGTGCGCTTAGGATGCACTAAGGTGGCCTTAGGCCATCATATGGATGATATAGTCGAGACGATTTTAATGAACCTGTTTTTTCAGGGAGAGTTTTCTGCGATGTGCCCTAAGCAGGAGTTGTTTAAAGGCCAGATTACGATTATCCGGCCGCTGGCCTATGTAGAAGAGGATTTAATCCGTAAATTCGCCAAAGACCTGGATTTCCCGCATCACAAATGCGCCTGCCCGAATTCGATCACTTCAAAACGCACTAAAGTTGAAGCTATCATTAAGGAGCTGGAAAAAATCACCCCTGATATAAAAAAGAATATTTTCCGTTCCGTAAAAAGAGTAAAAAAGGATTATTTGCTTTAATCGCAAAGCTTGCAGTGGTATAATAACTATATGGTTATACTCGTCGCAGGATTATTTCTGGTATTAGCCGCATTCATTGTGGTCGTGCAGCTAAGAATCTCCTCTCAGGTTAATGACCGCCTGAATCAGATGAACCAGTCTCTGCAGGAGGCCAATAAGATTATCGGGACTAATTTAGGTAATGCGACCAGCGCTTTCGGCAATGTAAAAGAGCAGTTGGGAAAATTAGAGCAGACCAATCAGCAGATTATCGCCATAAGCCGCGATATCTCAAGCCTGCAGGAGCTCCTGCGCGCCCCTAAATTCCGCGGAGCAATGGGTGAAACATTCTTAGAGAATTTACTTTCTCAAGTATTGCCCAAAGACCATTACCAGGCGCAATACCGTTTTAAGACCGGCGATGTTGTGGATGCGGTCATAAAATTAGGAGAACGGCTTGTTCCTGTTGATGCCAAATTCAGTTTGGAGAATTTTCAGAAGATGCAGGAATCCTTAGATGAGCAGGTAAAAGAATCATTCCGCAAAAAATTTATTCAGGATATTAAAAACCGCATTAATGAGATTGCCGCAAAATATATTTTACCGCAGGAGAACACCTACGATTTTGCTTTAATGTATATCCCGGCGGAAAATGTTTATTACGAAGTAATTATCAAAGAGGATATATTCTCTTACAGTATGTCCAAGAAGATTATCCCGGTTTCTCCGAATACCTTTTACGCCTACCTGCAGGTAATCTGTTTAGGCCTGCGCGGGCTTAAGGTTGAAGAGAACGCCAAGATGATCTTAAAGAGTTTGGGCGCGCTTTCAGTTGAGGCGGATAAATTCAAAGAAGATTTTAATATCCTGGGCAGCCATTTGGTAAATGCCAATACCAAATATACTGATGCGCAGAAACGTTTTGACAAGGTTTCTGAGCGCCTAATAAACATTCAGGATACCAGGCAGATTGAAATTAAATAGAATTAGTTTATGATCCTTAATATTCGCGTCAGCCCGAAAGCCAGCCGGAATTATATTGAAGAAAAAGAAAATTGCCTTAAGGTTTATTTAACTAAACCGGCTTGCGACGGGCTTGCTAACGAGCAGCTGATTAATTTATTAAGCGAGCACTTAAAAATAAAAAAATATCAAATTAGGATCAAGAGCGGTGAAAAATCCCGCAATAAACTGGTAGAGATAGGCCTTTGATGCCCTATAATCCTTTAGAAAGATTCGGTATAAGCGTAGTTACTGCTGCTTTCAGTAAAAGGCAGGATGGGAATATGTCTTTATCCTATGGGGATACCAGGAATTCCCTGGAGAACCGCAAGAGGTTTCTTTACCCCATAGGTATTAATTATTGTAATCTGGTTTGTGCTAAGCAGGTGCATGGAAAAAATGTTGAATACGTGAGAGAAAATAACAGGGGGAATGGGGCTTTCAGTTATGACAGCTCCGTTGCCGATACTGATGGTTTCCTAACCGATAAGAAGGGCGTCCCTATCGCTATATTAACCGCGGATTGCCTGTCAGTTTTTATTTATGACCCAAAACGGCCGGCGGTGGCACTCCTGCATGCAGGTTGGCGCAGTACAGAGAAGAATATTGCAGCAGAAGGGGTCAGGATTTTGCAGGAAATATTTGAAAGCGTTCCGCAGCGGCTGTTCGTAGGTTTTGGCCCGTCTATCCGTTCCTGCTGTTTTGAAGTAGCGGATGATTTTAAAAGCAATTTCCCTTATGGCATAATTACCAGGAACGGGCGCAATTTTATGGATATTGCTTTAATTAACCGGCAGCAGCTGATTAACTGCGGAGTTAAAGAGAAAAATATTTTTGACCCCGGATTTTGTACATTTTCGGACAATGATGATTATTTTTCTTTTCGCAAAGAAGCCGATGCTTCCGGCAGGATGATTTCGGTGATAATGCTGAAATGATTACTAAATACCGCCTAGAGTTCATCTTGCATGCCAAAGGCAGCTCGCCAAAAATGATTAAAAGTTCGTTTGCGGAATTCGGCAATGATTTGGTTGTCAGCCCGCTTGAGGATAATAAAGAGAGCTGTAATTATAAAGTAAATATGATTACCGAAGACCCCACCTTGGTTTTTGATCTTTGTTCGCAGTTTGGCAGGATCAGGTCTGTTAAAGTTGGCTAAAGCGTGGTATAATTGTCGCTATGTATATTGTTATTTTTATTACCGCAAGCAATAAAAAAGAGGGGCGCAAGATCGCCGCAGCCCTGATCAGGCAGAAATTAGCCGCTTGTGTTAACTTAATAGACAAAGTTGATTCTTTGTTTTTCTGGAAATCTAAAATTGATCGTGCCTGCGAGTCATTACTAGTTATTAAATCAAAAAAAGAGAAATTGCCCAAGATCATTAAATCGGTCAAATCAATGCATAGCTATGAAGTGCCGGAGATTATCGCTCTGCCGATAATTGCCGGCGATAAACCATACCTGAGGTGGGTTGATGCATCTCTCAGGTAGCCCGCTTGATTTTATAATCGCTTTTTTTGGAGGCCTGCTTGCCAGCTTTACTCCTTGTGTGTATCCGCTTATTCCGGTCAGCGCCGGGTACCTAATTGGCAGTGCCCAAAACTCGAAGATCAAAGGATTGTTTTTAAGTTTATTTTATGTTACCGGCATTTCTGTCACCTATTCTTTTCTAGGGATACTGGCGGTATTAACCGGAAATATCTTTGGAAAATTTAGTTCTCATCCGGCAGTTAACCTTGTCGCGGGGGCCTTGATTTTAATTTTCGGGCTCTTTATGTTTGATTTGTTCCATTTTAATTTTACTCTAAATCTAAAATTCCCCGTCAACACCAAAGGGAATTATCTCCATGCTTTGTTATTCGGCCTTATTTCGGGGTTAATGATTTCACCCTGCCTTACCCCGATTTTAGGTTCAATATTGGCCTACCTGTTAATTACCAAAAATGTATTTTACGCAGGATTTTTATTATTTTGTTTTTCTTATGGGATGGGCTTAATTTTTATTTTAATCGCGGTCTTTGGCGCGGGGTTTGACGGGCTGCCTAAGCCCGGTAAATGGATGCTTGTTATAAAGAAGGCCTGGGCGGCATTAATTGTTTTATCGGGCGCATATTTTATTTTCACAGCGATAAGGAGATTTTAATGCGTATCTTTACAAAAAACCGGCTATTTCTGCCCGTAGTTTTAATCTTTCTGGTTTTAAGTTTTAGTAAAACAGCCTCGGCAGGGGATATCGTATTAAAAGACCTGAATGGCCGCCTGGTAAACCTTTCCGGGCACAAGGGCAGTCCGGCAATTCTTTTTTTCTGGACCACCTGGTGCCATTTTTGCCGTAATGAGATAAAGGCGCTGGACCAGAAGTATAAAGAAATAGAAAAAGAGGGGATAACTGTTTTTGCTATTAATGTCAGCGAGCCGGAATATAATGTCCGGAGATTTTTTAAAAACTACGCGCTTAGCTTCAGGGTGCTTTTAGATGAGAGCGGCCTGGCCGCGGACAGGTATGGTATTATTGGCGTGCCTACCTATATATTCCTGGATAAAAACGGGCGCGTAATTTTAATTGAGAATAGAATGCCCGCGGATTATAAAATTTTGCTGCTTAAATAAATTAAGGAACGATGGATAAATTTCATGATTTAGTTGAGGAAATTTGTAAGAAGGACAAAAGGTATAAACCGGATGCTTATGAATTTGTCCTGCAGGGCCTGAATTTTACACAAGATAAGCTTAAGAATCGGCAGGCGCATGTTTGCGGCTCAGAGCTTACGCTAGGTTTGCGGGATTACGCGATTAACCAGTATGGCGCTTTGGCAGGAAGTGTCCTGTCGCATTGGGGAATAAGCCAGACGCAGGATTTCGGAAACATAGTTTTTAATATGATTAAAAAAAAGCTTTTATCTAAGACGGAGGAAGATTCTTTGGCTGATTTTAATGATGTTTATGATTTTAAATCGGCTTTTGCCAATGTCTTGGCTGATAACGTAATTAAAGGTTTAAAAGAAAACCATGGTTAATTTAAAGGGCCTGGCAACGGGTATCGGCAGCCTTCCTTTGGTAGATGTGCACAAAGCAATAGATCTAATTTTCCGTTGTGTCCCCGGAGCCCCTTTCTGGCCGCAGCTGCCTAAGATTGACCCGCGCGAATCAATGATTGCGCAGTTTAGCGAGAATTTACCCGGCCTGAAAGCCGATGCCAGCGGCCTGCATTTTGTTGCCCGGGATAAAGAAAAGGCGCTGGAATTATTTTACGAAAAATTTATCGCCGGCGACCTGGATTATTTTAAGATAAGCCCCGATTTTTCCCGGGGCCTGCACGCGTTTTACCAGCGCCTTAACAGTGCAGATTTATCGGGTATAGAATTTATTAAATGCCAGGTTACCGGGCCTTTTACTTTTTGCGCCGGAATAAATGATCAGGATGGAAATGCTGTCCTGCACGATGAAGTATTTATGCAGGCAATGGTTAAGGGCCTAAGCATGAAAGCTCTTTGGCAGCTTGATTTATTTAAAAAGTTCGGCAAAAGGATAATTATGTTTTTTGATGAGCCGTATTTATCAGCAGTAGGCTCCGCGTATACTCCGGTTAACCGTAATGATGTAATAGATGTTTTTTCCGAGCTTACCGAGAACTTAAAAAGCCAAGGCTGCCTGATCGGTATACATTGCTGCGGCAATACGGATTGGTCAATGCTTACGGATGCGCAAGGCATAGATATAATTAATTTTGACGCTTTCAGTTTTCAGGAGAGGTTTGTGCTTTACGCGGATAGCCTAAATAGTTTTCTTAAGAAAGGCGGTATAATCTGCTGGGGGATTGTCCCCACCCAGGATTTTAACCCAGGTACTACCCCCGAAGTATTGGCGCAAAAGATAAAATCAGGATTAGATGTCTTAACTAAGAAAGGGATCGCCCGCGATCTTTTGCTGGAAAGGCTTTTAATCAGCCCGGCCTGCGGTTTGGGGGCTTTGGATGCGCAAAAGGCAGAGGGGATATTTAACCTGCTTAGCCGAACTTCCGCCTTTATCCGTAAAAA
>JAHFFR010000035.1 GCA_023247825.1 Candidatus Omnitrophota bacterium | reverse complement strand
GTATCATATGCCTCATCAAAAACAACCACAACCTGCGCCGGCAGCGCGTTTAAAAAATCCGTAACTTCATATTTAGTAACATAAGTGCCGGTTGGGTTATTGGGATTGGCAATAAATATCAGCTTGGTTTTCTTATCAACCAGCTTTAAGATTGCCTTTAAATCATACTTAAAATAGCGAAGCGGCGCTTTTTTAACTTTACGGTCATTAATTTGGGCAATAATCTCATACTCCAGGAAAGTAGTATCTGCGGTAATAATATTTTCATCCGGCTCAACAAAGGTTTTAACCACAACATCAATAAGCTCATCGGAACCATTACCCAAAACAAAATTTTCCGAAGATAGCTTAAAGTATTTAGCTAAGCCCTTCTTTAGATAAAATCCCCGGGCATCCGGATAACGATTAACTCCGGATATGCACTTTTTCATCGCAATTTGCGCTTTTGGGGACGGCCCAAACGGATTCTCATTAGAAGCCAGCTTGATAACTTCCTTTAACCCCAGCTGCCTTTTTGTTTCTTCTATAGGCTTACCGGGGATATAAGGCTTAATACCTAAAACACTCTTGCGTACTAATTCTTTCACTTTTGATTCATTCTCCAATAGGATAAGAACCCAAAATTTTTAAGTAATTGCATTTAGGCTCTAATTCCTTCAGCGCTTTCTTTACTTTGTCATCATCCTGGTGGCCGGAAATATCTACAAAAAAATAATACTCCCAGGCCTTCTTTTTTGAAGGACGGGATTCGATCTTGGTAAGGTTGACCCCGTATTTACGAAACGGCAGAAGCAATTCATACAAAGCACCCACACGGTCTTTTATCGAAAAAAGCAGCGATGTCTTATCATGCCCTGTCCTGGCTGCAACATTTTTTCCAACAACTAAAAAACGCGTAATATTATGCAAGGAATCCTGGATTCCCGAAGCAATCACCTTCAAACCATAAACCTTGGAAGCTAACAATGAAGCAATGGCTGCGCTAAACTTATCTTTCTTGGCCATCTCTGCTGCGCGAGTAGTGCTGACTACGTCCACCAATTCCGCATCAGGCAGATTTTTCTGCAGCCAGATACGGCACTGGCCAAAAACCTGAGGGTTAGAATAAACCGTGCGGATTTTATTTTTTGAGCAATTTGCCAATAAATTATGCGATACATCCAAAATTATCTGCGAACAGATCAAAAGATCCGAATCCACGAGCATATCTAAAGTATGTGTCACTGCCCCTTCGATAGAATTTTCTATCGGCACAACTCCATAATCGGCAGCCTCCCTTTCTACCTCTAAAAATACTTCAGGAATGCTTCCGCAGGCAACATATCTCATCTGCGATCCGAATCTTTTTAAAGCAGCCAGATTGCTAAAAGATGCTTCCGGGCCCATATATGCAATCTTTAAGGTTTTCTCCAAACCCAGCCCGGCAGACATAATCTCACGGTATATTGCCGCAATGGCCGCTTTTTTTAAAGGCCCTTTATTTAAAGAAGTAACTTTGCGCAAAACATCCATTTCTCTTTCCGGCGTATAAATGCTTTTCCCTGCCTGAATCTTGATTTTACCTATTCTTTTAGCTGCCTCTGCGCGCAAATTTAACAAATGAATCAACCTGCGGTCAAGCATATCAATATTATTACGCAATTTGTTTAGGCTCATTCTCTTTTCTCCTCCGCTTCCGCTTGGGTAATCGGCTCAATGCTATCCTGCGCTTCTTTTGCCTGCGCCATTACTGTAAACTCATCCATCTTCGGCAACTCCTGAAGCGATTTTAAACCAAAATGTTCCAGAAATTCACGCGTAGTCCCAAAAACAAAAGGCCTGCCGGGGACTTTCTTCCTGCCGCAGATACGGATTAAATTTTTATCAATCAGGCTTTTCATTACCCCGTCAACATTTACATTTCTTAAAGATTCTATTTCTGCCTTGGTCAGCGGCTGCTTGTAGGCGATTATCGCCAAGCTTTCAAGCGCGGGCTTGGATAATTTATCGCTATAGCGGTTTTTAAAAAGTTTTCTCAAGAAAGGGGCAAAAATATTGCAGGTAATCATTTGAAACCCGCCGGCAATCTCGATAATACGAATACCGCGATTGGCACAGTCGTATTCATTTTTTAACTGATCAACAATTTTATTTACGCTTACAGTATCAAGGCCCCCTAAGACTTTCTTTAACTGGTCAATGGTAATAGGTTTTTCTGACGCAAAAATTAATGCCTCAACAGCTGATTTCAGGTTATTCTCTTCCATTTTTGCTATTTTAACCTCTTCTGCTTGTATACTAAATTTAACAATTCCTCTGTGCTATTAACAGGCGAGCTTATCTCCAAAACCTTCTTAATCATCCCTAAGGCTTCCGATCTTTTATACTCCAGCTGCAGTAAAACATCCAAAGCTTCTTCGGCTATATCCTTAGCTACGGTTTTTTCCTGCAAAGAGCGATCCTGCATCAAGCCGAATTTGCCTACTTTATTCTGCAGTTTAGCCACCACCTCCCGGGCCCTTTGTTCGCCTATGCCTGGCAGTGATTTTAAAAAAACCAAATCACCTTCATCAATAGCCTTTGCAATTAACGAAATGGGTTTATTTAAAGCTTTAAGCGCCGCGCGCGGGCCGATACCGGAAACCGTGATAAATATTTCAAAAAAATCCTTTTCAACCTGATTTAGAAATCCGATTAATACCGGAATACTTTTGGCTTGATCAACCTGATGGTAGTGATAGGTTAATAGGGAAATTTTACCATCGCAAGATGCCGACTTATCAATTCCCTGCATAACACAAGCGGGTATAAAAACCTCGTAACTTAAGCCCCCTAAATCCAGAATAAGGTAATTTAGCCCTTTTTCTAAAACTTTTCCGGTAATCCGAGAAATCATATTTTTGATTTCCTGATATAGCTGTGCGCAATGGCCAGCGCCAAGGCGTCAGTGATATCCATATAGGCCGGCATAGCCGTTAATCCTAATGTATGGCTGACCATTCTTTGCACCTGAGCTTTAGAAGCCAGCCCTTTTCCTACTATGGCTTTTTTTATACGCGTAGCCGCATATTCGACCAAAGGTATGCCTTTGGTCGAAGCTGCCAGGCAAATAACCCCTCTGGCTTGGCCTAAAATACAAGCAGTAGCCGGGTGCTTATAGTGTGAATATATTTTTTCAAGCACTAAACAATCCGCGTGCGTATCGCTGATTAACTTAAGTACCCCGCGGTATATCCTATCTAATCGTTTCGGAGCAGGTTCTTTTGCCGAAGTCTGGATTATCCCCGCTTCAACTAAAGCCAACATTGCCCCTTTAACCTGAATAACGCCATAACCGGTAGTAGCTAAGGCAGGATCAATGCCTACAATGATCATTCGCCGGAAGCAGCCTCATTTAAAATCTCGTCCGGAATATCAAAGTTGGCATAAACCTGCTGCACATCATCATGGTCTTCCAGTGTTTCAACTAAAGCTAATACCTGTTTTGCTTCATTGCCCGTAACTTTAATAGTCGAAGACGGAATCATGGTTAATTCAGCATCATCCCATTTAATCCCTTTTTCTGTTAAAGCGGCTTTAACTTTTTCTAAATCCTGGATTGAGGTAAAAATTTCATAGCTGTCATCTTCATGTTTCATATCTTCAGCCCCGGCATCTAAAACAATATTCATAAGCTCATCTTCTTTAACCTTATCTTTAGACACCGAAATGTAACCTTTCTGGGTGAACATCCAGCTGACTGAGCCGGCGCCTGCCATATTCCCGCCCCTTTTTGACATAATATTGCGTAATTCCGCGGTAGTCCGGTTTTTATTATCTGTAAGCGAATCAATTAAAATAGCAACACCGCCCGGGCCATAGGCTTCATACATTACCGCCTCATAAACGACCCCGGGAAGCTCACCGGTCCCGCGCTTAATTGCCATCTTTACATTCTCTGAAGGCATATTCGCTTCTTTAGCCTTCTGCATTATCGCGCGCAAGCGAGGGTTGGAATCGGGATTGCCTCCCCCGTCCCTGGCAACTACAACAAGCTCCTTAATAATCTTAGTGAAGGTTGCCCCGCGTTTGGCGTCGGCTATGCCCTTTTTCCCTTTGTTCGTTTTCCATTTTGAATGACCTGACATTTTACTATCCCCCTTAATTAAACATTGAACTTGGAATCCCAAACTTCAAAAAAAGCAGGCAGAATAAGCCGGGTTCTGTCTTGATACCTGCCTGCCGGCAGGCAGGCGAATGTGTATCGATTAGTGGCCATTCCTCTCAATTCTCGCGTTACCGCGAAAACTTTAGCAGCTTACCCGGGATTGATAGCGCGCCGGATCAGCGCTCATCCCCTATTCTACCTTGCTCCACGCAGAGATTGCCTCGTTTCACCCGCCCTGCTTACGCCGGGCGCTCGTCTCTGTGGCTCTCCCGCCAAAATTATTGGCGGGTCCGCCACGGTTTGTGGCGGAAATCCTTCCGCCATGATTTATGGCGGAGACGGGAATTACCCGTTACGTTATCCTCTGGAGCCCGGACTTTCCTCCCGTCACAAATCATGACGGGCAGCCACATTCTGCCTGCTCTTTTTAGTTGCCTCTGTTGCTAACTTATCCGCCAAGCTATTTTCTTCGCGCGGAATATGATTAATCAAAACTTTTTCAAAGCCGGACAAAAGCTGCACTGCCCGGTTATATAAATTCAGTATGCCTTCATTCTTAACTTTATAGATTTTATTAAGCTGCCGGGCTAAAAGCTGGCTATCCGTGTTAATTTTTAGGGTATTGGCCTTCAATAACAATGCTTCTTCAAGGGCATAAATAAGAGCGGTGTATTCAGCTACGTTATTCGTAGCGCACCCTATATAACTTGAAATATTTTTAACCAGCCGGCTATCGCGGTAAATTACAACACCTATTCCGCTTTTGCCCGGGTTACCTTTTGAGGCGCCATCTATATAAATCTCTAGATGATTCATTCCGTAATGCAAAGAATGCGGTTACATACTTCGCAGGTGATAACTTCTTCATACATCTTAATCAGATTTATTACCTGGGGCGGCAACAACATATGGCAGCCTCCGCAAGAGTTATCTTTAACCGTAACAATAGCTAATCCATCGCGGCTATGCAGAATCCTCTCGTACTCAGATAACATCCTTTGATCAATACCCGGGATTATTTGCTTTCTTTGTGCCTCTAACTGGCTTAGCCGGCTATCGATTTCTTTTACGCGTTCTTCAACTTTCTTTTTCTGATCAAGGAAAATTTTTTCTTCTTCCTTTAACTTTAAATTCTCCTCATCTATACGCGCTTTAATTTTATCCGATTCTTCATAAGAAATAAGAATACTCTCTTCTATAACCGACCCATCGGCCAAAGTATCCGAGATCTGCTGCTGCATGGTTTGAAATTCTTTATTGGTCTTTAAAGAATAAAGCTGTCCTTGCAGTTTCTTTACAGCTTCGGCGTTAACTGCCAGCTCAAGCTCTTTTTCTTTGCGTTTTTTTTGCAATTCCAATGATTGCGCCTGCAGGCTGGCTAAATTTTGTTTTTTAGCTTCAAAGGAAGCTTCAATCGCCTTGATTTCCAGGGGCTTAGACGCCTTTTCATTTCCCAAGGCATAAATCTCGCTATCGACCTCCTGCAGTTTTATTAAACCGTCTATTTGTGTCTTCAAATTAATTGTTGCCAACTTACTAAAGCCTCCGAGAAATAATGGGCGATAGAGGATTCGAACCCCTGACTTCCACAATGTGAATGTGGCGCTCTAACCAACTGAGCCAATCGCCCTCAAAATTCACTGGGCCCACAGGGACTCGAACCCCGGACCAATTGATTATGAGTCAACTGCTCTAACCGACTGAGCTATGGGCCCTAAAAACAATACTATATAATACTATTTTTAGCGATTTTTGGCAAGTAAATTTCTCAACCAACCGTGTGAGGGATTAACCTTTCTTATCGATAATCTTCAGGAAGATATTTACAATACGGGGGTCAAACTGGGTCCCGGAAGCCTTTTTAATAATTTCCACTGCTTTTTCTTTAGTAAACGCCTTATGGTATGGCCGGTCACTGATTAATGCCTGGTATACATCGGCAATGGCAATTACCCGGGCTCCAAGAGGTATATCCTCGCCCTTTATCCCGCTAGGATAACCTTTACCGTCCCAGCGTTCGTGGTGATAAAAAATAAACGGGATTAAACCATGTAAAAATTGAATGGGCCGGATAATGTCGGCGCCAATCTGCGGATGCTTTTTAATTTCATCAAACTCTTTTTTGTTAAGTTTGCCTTTTTTAAGTAAGATGTTTTCACTTATACCTATCTTACCTAAATCATGCAGCATTGCCGCCTGTTTAATTAATTCAACATCTTCCTTGGGCAAATTTAACCCTTTGGCAATTTCTGTGGCAAAATGCACCGTATTTTCAACATGCTCGCCGGTATAATGGTCTTTTAACTCCAGGGTTTTAGCAAAAGCAAAAATTGATTCGGTTAAACCCTGCTTTGACTGCCTGTGCAGCTTATCTATTGTTTTCTTTAACGTTTTTACCCCAACAACCTTAGAAACCTTTTCCGCCCCTTTTCTTAAAAAATCAATGTCCAAAGCAGAATATACGCGGTTGCCCCCGCTTTCCTTGACATTGTTAAGCACTTTGTTGGCCAGGTTAACTAGATCCATCCCGTTTTTCGCCCTGTCTTCGGGAAAAGAAACTACGGATAAACTTATTTTTAATTTAACAGTGTGGTTTTTATTCCCAAAATTAATAAAATTTAAAGAGTCCTGAAGCCTTTGCGCCATATTATAAGCAGGAACGCGGCCTAATCTCGGCGAGATAATTATAAATTCTTCCCCGCTATAACGGATAAGGATATCATAACGCCTGACCATACGCTTAAGCTCTTTTGAAAACTGTTTTAAAACCAGGTCTCCAAAAGCAACTCCATAAACATCATTTATGGATTTAAAATAATCAATATCGAGCATAATTATTGCCAAATTCTGAGCGTATCTTCTTGCCTGATGAAATTCGGCCTCAATAACCTCCTGTAAATAACGGTAATTATACAAACCCGTATGAGAGTCGATCAAGGAAACGCTCTTTAATTTTTCATTAATTTTAATCAATTCGGTATTTAATTTACTTTTTTCCAATTCCGAATTTTTATAGCGAGCTGTTTCCTGCAAAAGCTCTTGTGTGCGCTCGCTAACTAAATGCTCCAAACTATCCCGGTAACGCCGCAGCTCTTGGTCAACTTTTTTCTTTTCGCTTATATCGACATGGACCCTGGCGACTAACCATTCGCCAAACTCATTTTGAAAAGGTATCGTAGTAACCTGATTGGGACGGTTGCCTTCTTTAGGCAGGACCTCTTCACTGACTACAGCCCTCTTCAACTTAAAAGCTTCCTCAATCGGGCACTCAGGGCATGGGCTCAAGCGATCCCTAAAATAATCAAAACATTTCTTATTATTCCAATCACCATAGAGGCGTGCCCACTCCGGGTCTACATAGCGGATATTGTAATCTTTATCGATAATGTCTAAGCCGGTCTTAGTTGCCCCCAGGATAAACTCAATCTGTTTATTTAAAGCATTTGCCTTGAGCTCGGCAGCTTTCCTGGTCTCAATTTCCAATTCCAGCGATTTTGTGCGCTGCTCTACTAAAATCTCCAGTTTTTCCCGGTATACCCGCAACTCCTGCTCTGTTTTTTTAGACTCGCCTACTTTTTTACGCAATTCCTCGTTGAGGCTGGTCAATTCCGCGGTCCTGACTTTAACACGCAGTTCAAGCTCCGCGCGAATATCCCTTATCTTTTCATTTTCCTTCTTTCGCAGCGTAATATCCCTGGCTATTCCGGTTGTGCCGATTACCGTGCCTTGATCATCAAAAATCGGTGTTTTAATAGTTTCAATCCATTGAATCTTGCCTTCCTTGTCAGCCAATCTTTCTTCCACGCATTTACGCTTCTTGCTTTTCATTACCTCCTGGTCATCAGCGAGGTAATTTTCCGCCAAATCTTTTGGCCAGATATCTAAATCAGTTTTACCAATAAGCTCCTCGGGCTTAAAACCGCAGCTTCGGCTAAAACGCTCATTAACCATAATAAACCTGCTTTGGCTGTCTTTAAGCCAGGCAATATCCGGAATATTATCTAATATAGCCTTTTGTTGAAGCTCTATATTACGCAATTCATTTACCATAGGCTTTTCTTTGTTTTGTTCTTCGTTTTCCATAAGTTAGAGAACCATGGTTTGGTTTCCTATAGCCAAAGCCATATTTAATTAATAAAAGGGCAGCTTCCTTCTAAAAAAAGAAACTGCCTTTTAAGACTTATTTTTTAAAACAAGCCATTATAAACGCCTTTGTTAATATATAAGCTTAATATTCCCTCTGGTGCGCTAGCGTCATATCCATAAAGGAGCGCAATCTGCGCGAACGCGACGGATGCCTGAGTTTTTTTAAGGCTTTGGCTTCAATCTGCCTGACCCTCTCCCGCGTAACCTTAAAGACATTGCCTACCTCCTCTAAGGTGCGCGCAGAACCATCATGGATACCAAAACGCAGAACCAAAATCTTTTTTTCCCTTTCTGTTAATGTGCCTAGAGCAGAATTCATCTCTTCTTTTAACATTGAACGCACGGTTTCATTTGCCGGGGAAACCGCTTTTTTATCCTGAATAAAATCGCCAAAATGCGTATCCCCTTCATCACCTATAGGCATCTGCAAAGAAATAGGCTCTTGTGCGATTTTTAGTATCGATTTTATCTTACCTTGCGGAAAACGCATCTTATGCGCGATCTCTTCGGGCGTGGGTTCTCTGCCGTTTTTCTGGACAAAGACCCTTGAAAAACGGATTATTTTATTAATTGTTTCGGTCATATGCACAGGTATCCTTATGGTGCGCGCCTGATCAGCAATGGAACGGGTTATTGCCTGGCGAATCCACCATGTAGCATAGGTTGAAAATTTATAACCGCGTTTATATTCAAATTTCTCAACAGCGCGCATTAAGCCGATGTTCCCTTCCTGGATTAAATCAAGGAAGGATAACCCGCGGTTAGTATATTTTTTAGCAATACTTACTACAAGGCGCAAATTTGCCTCAACCAATTTTTTCTTTGTGCGGCTAAACTTAAGGTGGGCGGATTTAATTAATTTCATCTGCTCCTTGATTTTATTATGAGGTTCGGCGATTTCTTTTAGTATCTGGGCCCGGCGCCGGTAATTGCCCTTTCCCGAGCGTTTCATATAATCAAGCTCGCGGACCAAAAGGCTCAATTTACGCACCGCTGCTTCAATTACGGAAGTAGTAAAATTAAGCTGCAATATTAGATTAATCGCTTTTTTATCAGAGCGTGTTTGTTTGATTTTAGCTAAAAGGCGCTTGAACCTGCCGATGACGCTGCTTTTCTTTATCCGGATATCTTCCTTGACCACTTCCTCCATGTTGATCTTATCTTCCAGGATATCCTTGGCAACAATTAAAACTTCATTTCTGGCAAATTTAGTCACTAAAACCGCGCGTTTAAATTTATCTTCGGCATCTTCTATTTTTTTGGCCAGCTCAATTTCGTTTTCACGGCTCAACAGGGAAATTGAACCCATTTGCTTAAGGTACATCTTCACCGGGTCATCCAGGGGCATAAAACGTTCTTCGCTTTTAAGCTGCTCAGTTAACAACTCTTCGCGCTGCGCTGCCAAGTTTTGTTTATCCGTCTGGGCCCTATTTGCCGATAATCCCGCGTCCTCCTCGCCTTCAACCACCTGAATATCTTCATTGCCTAATAATTCAAAAAGATGGTCAATTGCTACCGTGCTTGAAAGGTCATCGGGCAAAAGATCGTTTACTTCATCATAAGTTAAAAAACCCTTCTGCTTCCCCAGGGCAATCAACTTTTCCATGTCTTTAGTTGGCTGCTGCTCTTTCTTCCTCATACTAATCGCCTTTCTTTATTAAGTTATGAAATTCCCGAACAAGGCTGTTTAACTTTTGCTCATCCCCGCTTAATTGAGCGTTTTTTATCTCTAGATGCAGGTGTTCCCGCCTTGATTTTAATCTATTTACCTTAATACGCGTAATACAATCACTGACTGCTTTTTCCTTTTCCTGTTCGCTTAGGTCCGGCATAAACATAGTTTCACAAACAAGCTGGCTTGCGTCATCCTCGCTAAAATAATTCATCAGCAGACTGGGTTGGATATTTTTACCCTGTAAAACCAGCTCCTGCATTACTGAAACAATTTTTGCTGTCCGGATATCCTGAAAATCCGAGGGTGAAAGCTCCTGCATGATTTTAGCGATAAGATCTTTTTCCTCGAGCATAAATTTGATTAAAAGCTTTTCAGCCGGATTAATTTCTGATTGCTTTTTCTGCAGCCCTGCCTGATCGGTTTTCTGGAAACTTACACCGGGCCTTAATTTATTCAGCTCTTCTAAAATATAATGCTCGGGTAAATTAATCTCCTCAGACAGCCTCTTTGTATATTCGCCCCTGAGAATAGCGTTATCAAATTTATTAATGGTCGAAAGCATCTCGGAAACAATTTTACTTTTTCCATGCGCATCATTTATATCGTAACGGCTCTTTAGCAGCTCAAGTTTATAATCAAAAAAACTGCCCGCATGTTCAATCTTTGACTTTAGGCTTGCGGGGCCTTGCTGCCGCACTAATTCATCAGGGTCCATACCTTTTGGAAGCGGAACGATTTTTACGTTTATGCCTTCGTCAATAAGAATATCCAGGCTTCTTAAGGTAGCTATCTGGCCCGCCGTATCCCCGTCAAAGATCATTACAACATTATGAGTATAACGTTTAATTAATTTTATCTGCTCTAAAGTAAGTGCGGTGCCCTGAGAGGCTACGACATTCTTAATTCCTTCCTGGTAAGGAATCATAAAATCCAGATAACCCTCTACAATTACCGCGCAGTCAGAATCCCGTATAAAATCTTTTGATAAATTCAGGCCAAAAAGATTTTTTCCTTTTACGTAAACCGGGGTCTCGGGTGAATTAATATACTTGGGTAAACTATTATCCATGACCCGGGCACCAAAACCGATTATACGGCCGCGGATATCAAAAACCGCAAAAATTATACGATTACGGAAACGGTCGCAATATCCTCCCGCGTCTTTAGGCAAAATCAAACCCGCTTTCTCCATAAACGAAAGAGGGACACCCTTACTCCTTAAGAAATTAATCAGGCTATCCCAACCGGAAGTTGCCAGGCCCAAATTAAATTCCTTTATCGTCTCCGGCTTAATTCCCCTGTTTAACAGATAATCCCGGCTGCCTTGAGCAGCGCCGGCTTGCAGGTTAGACTGATAAAAAGTTGCCGCTAACTCATTAATCTTATATATTTGATTGCTTAAGCTGGCAGCCCTTTGCGCCTCAGGATTATCATGCTCCGGTAAAATAACTCCGGTTTTTTTTGCCAATGCCTCCACTGCCTCGGGAAATTCCATTCTTTCATGGCGCATAAGGAATTTAAAAGCATTGCCTGATTCGCCGCAGCCAAAACAATGATAAATCTGGCGCTCGGGAGAAACCATGAAAGATGCGGTTTTCTCCTGATGAAATGGACAGTTGGCCTTAAAATTCCCGCCGGCTTTCTTAAGAGGTATATAGCCGGAGATAAGCTCAACTATATCCAAGCGGCCTAAAATATCTTCTAATAAATTTTCAGGGATCCTTGGCGCCATCTTTATTTTCTTTTTATCCTGGTAAAACCGGAGCAGGCAATAACTTCAAAAGACTCTTTTGAGGATTTTTCAATATTATCCAAAAGCAGGTTTAAGCCTAGAGTATCGCTTGAGATATGGCCGGCGATAACAACATTAAGATTGGCGTCTTTTACTTTTTTTAAATGCTCTTCGCTTAAATGCATGGAAACCAATGTCCTTACCCCGGCTTTGTATAATCTTCCAAAAACCTCTTTTGAGCCTTCTGTGCCCCCTGTCATCTCAAGTAAAATTTTACCCACCGGGCGAAGCGGTGACCCAAGAATTATGCGCGGCCCCGTATTAAATTTAGTAGCTATTTTGTACTCGGGTATAGCATTTAATATTTTAACGATATCTCCGGCCAAGCGGGGTTTTTTCTGTTTAAAAACAGCGTCCAAATAACTATAGACGTGATTATCCGCAGGCGTATGCATATTCATAAAAGGGATATTTAATAAACGGGCTGCGTCAACCGGCCGGGTGTGATTCTGCGGTAATACCCTGCGTTCTACCTCTTGCATCCTTTCTTCAACCAATCTGGCAGCTGTCTTTTGGGCAACCCCCGCACTAATTAACAAGTCAACCTGCAGCCGCATTACTTCATACAAGCCCGCGTAAGCCTTTCCCTCGGGATGATGCGCGATTACCAAATCAAGCCCTTCTCTCTGGCGGATCCGGTCAGCAAGCAGGAGTTCGGCAACCTCGATATCAATACCTACCATTACCTTCTTTACTTCTGTGTCGGGCGAGCCAAAAAGAATAGCTGAGTCCGGAAAATTTTTTATTTTTCCTTTATTTTTGCGCGGATCAGCCTTGCGGCCGAAACAAAGTACCTGATTATAGAAATTAATTAATTTCATTTGCCGTTAAACCTGCCTATAGCCTCGTTTACGGCGGGATTAAATTTTTCTTTCGAGGAAAATTTAGAAAAAATATTGCCCCACAGCCAACCGTATGTATTCGGTGAAATTAAAAACGCCCTGCTGCCCAGGTAGGAATGTTTGACCGAGCGAGTTAGATAACTTATATTCGAAATACTTAAGGTAAAAACTAATAACCCTATGACAAAGAAACCTCTTATTATACCCAATAGAAACCCGCCGAATTTATTAATTACCGGGATGATTTCTAGCTTTACAAAGCGATAAAAAGCACCGCGTATGGCAGCAAACCCTATATATCCTCCTGCCCCTAGAACAAGGAAAATTACCAAA
>JAHFFR010000004.1 GCA_023247825.1 Candidatus Omnitrophota bacterium | reverse complement strand
TGGCTGGCTAAAGGGATTATCGAAAGAACAGAAATCTAATTTTTACCGGATCAATAATGGATATTTCTATGATCCAGAGAAAAATAAGATAATTCCGCTTATGGAAATATTAGGCCTTGTCGCTCACGGTATACCTTCTACCAATATATGGCGGGGCGCCACCACCGTTTATATGGATGAAACTGGCCTGCTCACTCAGGGCTATTTGCTTAAGAAAGGGCTTGAGTCTCAAAGGCGGCTGCCCAAAGAAATAAAAGAAAGAATTATTACCGATGAATTTAGATTAGAGGCAGGCGACTTGGTAAATAGAATAGATGAAAATGACGTGATAACCGTAACAGAGCGTTGTGTCGGAGGAGCCGCGTATTATGCAACATCTCATGAGTGTGTTACTGTGGGCGGATTAATTATTGCCCGTAGGGATGTAAACTTTATTCCGCATAAATTAGCCGAAGCATTTTTCTATATTAAGAAGGCAATAGACAAAGAATTGACCTTTAAGGAAGAAGCCGCTGAAGAGATAAATAAAGCATTACACAACGATATTGTATTGATTGCCAAATATGCAATTAAAACCGGCAAGATAGGAGGAAAAGAACCGGACGTTATTAATAAATTACGGAGCAATATAGAATTACTTGAAAGAATAACCAACGATTTTAAGAAAGATTTTAAGATTGAGCCGCACAAAAAGATAGCCCCCGAATCTTTCTTAACTGAAAGAATAAATATTTTTGGCAGTAGAAAAACATTTTTAGCTCCTGACGAAGCCGTTGTTGAAAAAAGTATCCCGCCTGAGGACTGGGAAGTTATTGTCCTTTCGAAGGAAGATTATGGACATGTCATGGAAAAATCAGTAAAAAGGGCAAACTTGCAAAATAGCACAATATTCTCCGGTCAAAATAAGACTTTCGCAGATATTGCAATAATAGTCAATGAGGAACAAAATGATCACAGTCGATTTTATGTTATTAGCAATAGTCAAAAAGAATATTCTCAGGAAATATCTTATTGGCTGGTATTAAGAGAGCAGGCAATAAAGGCAATGCGCGGATTGTATAAGCAAAAGATTGTTATGGAAATAGACAATTATTTGGCAGCCAGAGATTTCAATACCCCGTTTATTCCCGAAGAGATCACCGATGTTATTAATGAAAAAAGGCCCGAATCAGAACGGATTCACGTTGATGGAGTATTGGACTTGCTCATCGATAAATATAACCAAGGAGAACTTGATTTGGTTGAAATTAAGAAGTCCGATATCGGCAGAGTGACCGGCGCATTTAGGAAGAAACAAAAGGGCTTGATAATCCGGGGAAAAGATAGATTATCATTTGAGACGTTTTGTTTAGGTGAATCTATAGCTGACCGCAGGAAAGCCCAGGAAGAATGGTTAAGAAAATACCTTACTGCTTTATATAAAAATGAATATTCTGATAAAAAAGGAAAAAGTGACGGCGGCACGGGAAATAGAGTCCCAATCACTCCTGTTTTTAAAGATGTTGGGCAGCCTAGTATATTAAAAGTAAAATTGCTTGAAGCGCTTAGTCGGGATTATAAAGTGGTAGCTGTAGATGGTGATGGGACGATTTACGATGATAAAGAGCCGACAAAGGAGATGATTGAGGCTTTGGTAGATATTGTTGTGAAATTAGGAATGCATTTGGCGATTATTACCCACGGCAGGCAGGAATATATAGAAGACCGTTTAGTTTCCAAATTAAGAGAACATCCGCGGTTGACTCCGGATAGCTTTAAGCGGATTCATGTATATCATTCTGGAGGCGCTTCCGGATATAATGTTGGCACTGGTGAAATCTATTACGAAATTAAATTCCCCGATGATATACGCAAACAAGTCGCAAAGTTTATTAATTGGGAGTGGGATGCGCAAGAAAATAATCCGAATGTAGTTTGTTTCAAAGAAGAGTGGCGCTCTTATTTTGAAGAAGAAAAATACCTTTATCCTTTGGATGTAAGAGGGATATGCACCAGTAGATTTACCGAATATAAAATTAACTTTACTGATTTCAAAGATAATAAACTTATACCCAAATATCAGGAGACTTTAACAGAATTTGTCGAGCAGCATAATTTAGGATTGAATGCAACAGCTTCAAGTATTGCTGTAGAGTTAACTTTAATTGGAGTAGATAAGTCAATACCGCTGTCTAACTTGGCCAAGCGGCTTAAGATTAAAATCCGTGATATGGGAAAATTTGGGGATCGCGGCGACGCCAAAGGAAATGACTACGAATTTCTTAAAGAAGAAGGTAGTTTTTCTGTTGATAAGTGCGACTCCAACAATCCAAAACAGATTTGTGTCCCGATGATAATTGGCTTAAGAGGGCCAGAAGCAACTTTGTGGTTACTTAAGCAATTAATAAGACAGAATTCTAAATTTAAGAAAAATTATGATTCTACTGACGGCGGCAGGACAGGAAAAGCGGAAAGTTTTCTCATTTCTTTTTCCATTCTTGGTATTTTTGATAGATTTTTTAGAAAGAGGCGTAAAGAAGAAAAATCTGCCGATCGCGTCATTGATTTCGATAGCCTTACTCGGATTATTGTCCCCGAAGGTAAAATTGAAGAAGAAAAATCTATACCTGAAGAGCCAATTTTTGCAGATGAGCAAGAAATAATGAAATGGTGGTATACCTCTGTGGAAGAAGCAAGAAAAGAAGCTGAAAAAACCGGAAGAAAAATGCTGATTTATTTTGGTAAAGATATAAACGAATGTTCTGCTTGTAAAATTATGGTGCAAGAGGTCTTCTCAGACACAAAACTGCAAGAATTCTTTAAAGATAACTTTGTGTGTGTAAAAATCAAGGATTATGAAGATATGCCAACATGGTATCTATACCATGTTAATGCAACCCCTACTTTTATATTTATAGATTCCACTGGCAAGGAGATATATCCCAGAGTTATAGGCGCAAGAGCATTATGGGAAATTCAAAATATACTGGTAAAAGTTATTAGCGGAGTAGATGTACCTAAGATAGAAAGTTTCATTGATAGTATATTATCCGAACAGGCAAGGAAAATAATTACAGCGGTAACCAAGCAGGATTCTTCTCTGATTACAGAGACTGCTATGAAGAAGTTGGCGATAGAAGAAAAAGAGGGATTACTTAAGAAAATTATAAAATATTTATGGATGTATCAAGCTGATTATAAAAAAGTACAGGCATTTCAAAATAATATATTAGAACAGATAAAAGGAAAAGATGTGAAACGATGGGTAAGATATGCTAAATGGCAGGATTTGGTATATAGCGCTACTCGTCATCTTCTTTGGTTATTTAATGATAAAGGAGTTCAGAAGTGGTTGGATTGGAGGGAAGAATTTAAAAATAGGATTGGAATAATAGTTAAAAAAGATAATAGTGGATATCCCGAAGATAAACCAATGATTTTGGTTGATGCGCTTGAAGCGCTTACGAAATGTGAAGTTGCTTATAAAACAAGACAAAATATAAATGACCAAAAGATAGAGGAATTAAAGAAAAAAGAGAATAAAGCAAGGGAAATCATAGGGAATATAAATAGCCCGGAAAATCTAAATAAACTTGTAGAGGCATTAAGAGAGTACGATGCTCCTAACGTATCTTCTATAAAAACATCTGATTTTGAAGGGGCAAAAATTGGTTACGACAAGTATAGAATTTTAAAAGAGATATATGGATTAGAAGCATTAACTCCTACAATTGTAGTCTCAAATAAAAAGTGGTATGGCAGCGGTCTTCAGGGCAAATTGGGGCTTCCCACAAGCATTCTCGGGATTACCATACATCCCGGTATCCTTCCTGCTCCTTTTAATAATGTATCTATTAGTATTTTATCAGAAGATGCTGGGGTGACAGTGCATGAAGATCTGCACAGGGCGTATTTTCTGTATAAATACCTGATCGGAGGATTCCATCCCGAAAAAACTAAAACCAGATTAAAACCTTCAGGAAAATTAGTAATTTCTATGTTAACCGCAGAAGAAGGAATAATATACGAAATATTTGCCTTTAGAGATGATGTGCGTAACGGTACTTGGGTTTGGAATGAAGTAATCGAGAAGTTTGAAAAATTTTACTTGCCAATCTATGCACAGAAGAAATGGATTGACTACTCTGAGATTCCAGGACTTCTGAAAAAAACCAAGGAGGTTGTCGATATTATTAAAAGATTACAGACAACCAATGTTTCTGAATATGAGATTTCAATGCTTCTAATTGAGAAATCAACACTTGACGATGTTGTGAAGGCCGGAGAACAAAAGTTAGGTGTTTCTGGATTATTTGACGGCGGCGCTGATGATTTATTGGAAAAGCTTCCCGGCGAAGTAAAGAATAAATATTTCAAATATATAATACGGATACTATTAAAAAATAAAGAAGGAAAGCCCGAAGAGGAAATTTACCGGCAGTTAAATGATTGGGAAAGCGACGGAAAATTAGAAGAAAATTACAGCCGGCTGTTAGAAGCCTATCCTGATTATAAAGCAGCAATTGAAAAGGTCAAAGCGATAGAGAGATTTTTAACGATAGATAATCTGCTGAAAAAAGCGCTGGCGGGCGATGTGGACGCGCAAAAGGATATTACAAGCTTTCCAATGCTGGATAGCGCACTTTTAGGAGATCCGGCACCGAATAATTTTGAACAACTGCTATTCTATACAATTAATCGCGGGCACCAACTAGTAAAAACTATTTTTGGTTTCGGCGCAAAAAAAATAAAATACAGTGAAGAAGAGATGAAAGAATTAGAAATCATAATGGATTGTTTATTACCTGCGGTACTTCGGTTGGGTGAAGAAATGATAAAAAACAAGGAAACAATTCCGGAAATTATTACTAGGTATAAGTTAGGTTCTGATGTTGGTTACGATATTTTCTCTCTTCATTATATTACAGAGATTGCGCGGCTAAAAGCGCTGGGAGGTATATTACTAACAATGGGTCTTATTTCAAAAAAGGATATCCCGAAACAGTTATTCGAGGAATTATCCAGGCAGGGCAGGGATGGCGGGGAGCAGAAAGATGGCATTATTATGTTAAAGCGTAGAAAATTTATGGAAGAGATCACAAAATATCTTGGGTTAGGGGTGCTTGCTTCATCTATAGGCATAGCCGGGGCAATAAAAGCGGCAGCGGCGTTAAGCAATGAAGGGTTGGATTATAAAGCATTAGAGATTATTGAAGATTATATAAATAAAGAGAGAGCGGCCGGCCAAGAAATCCCACCCAATTTCCCTCTTGATGAATGTGTTAAAACAATAAGCTTTACTCTTAAATACAGCAAACACCCATTAATCGTCCTTTATGCGGAAATAAGAGAAAAATCCGGAGGCTTCAAGTCTTTAATCTCCAGAGACGATGTTAATAAACCGATTCAGACACCGGATAAAACATTTGACAATCTGACTCAAAAAGCGCCCGGATCCGCAACTCCTGAAGAGCTTCTGGTGTTCTTGAGCTGCCTATATTTACCTTGGGTTGATAGCGAGATTGTCGGCTTGGATACAAACAATGATGGCAAACCAGAGCGTTTTATCCTTTTACTAAAGACTAAAAACGGAGAAGTTCCTCTTGACCCGGAGGCAGGGTCCGCGATTCCTCCAACCGGTAGTAAACTGCTTTATTCTCAAAAATACAAATGGTACCAGATGATTGGCAAGACTCCGCAGGAATTAGGGATAACAAGGGCAGCTCCTCTAAAAACTCCCGAAATAGAAGTTACTGTTACTCCGCAAGCTACTCCCGCCCCTACGAGAAACAAAGAAGAATTTTTCGGAGAGCGGGATATTGTTACCGAGATTGCGTTGTGGTCTGCAGTTGCGGTATACATTATCTGCCAGTTATTAAAATTAAGAAATACAAAGGAAAATAACCAAGATAAATCTGAATTCCTACCCGCAGAGAAAATAAAAGAAGATTTTGAGAGGGTAACCGGCAAGGCCCCTCCTAAAGAAAAAGACGGCGGAATTTCTGCAAGGTATGGAAAGAGTACGAGATTAATTATGAGATTAAAGAATACCTTAAGCATCTTAAGTTACTTTAGAGATATTGTAGAAGAAGATGAATCGGATAGAAATATGGGAATAAATTTAATGTTTCATAATAAGCTTTATATTTATACTATTACCAATTTAATTGGGCTTTCTCTAAAGGATATGCGCAAGTACCAAATATATCAATTATTAGCGGGGTTTTTAATTTATATTATAGAATTAGGAGATGATATTCTTGATGAATTTGGCGACAGATTTACCCTTCAGGAGTTGGAAGAGCGCTTCCAGAAGGCGGTAAGGAATGGAGCAGCAGTTACTCTGCCGGAAAAAGAAGAATTTGCGAAGCGAGGAGTGGATAACGCGGCATTGAGTAAGTTAAAAGCTAATAAATACATTTTCAGCGGCGGGAATCGCATTGAATTGTTAAATGAATTTATAGGGAGTATAGATGGCATAGTTAAGACAATACCACTTTTAGAAGATCAAAAAGCGATTATTAGGAATGCGTTTATTAATGCCATTAACATTGCCTTTGAATCATATTTACTTGAAAGAAAATACGGCCCTGATGCCACAGTAGAACAGACATTAGAGGTTTTAAAGAGAAATTCGTATGGCATCGCAGGAACCTTAGCAGAGATCCAGAATGTATTTTCTAAGCAAAGCAGCCAGGAGATAAAGCGGCGTTCTGAATTTGTTCGTAATGGAGCTATGCTTTTTGGATTTTTCGATCAATTCATAGATATAAAACAGGATTTTGGAAAACAGCCTAATCTTATCTTGGCTATTGCCAGACAAATATATCCTGAAGAATTCAAAAAGTTGGAAGTGGTAATAAAGGAAGAAAAAACGCCTGGTGGTTTGATGCGTAATCGGGAAATCGCAAAAGCGATTCCAAATACATTAAAAGAATGGAATAAATATTTAGTTAGATACAGAATTAAAATGAAAGCAAATGCGCCTATTTTTTATTGGATTATAAATTTATTCATAGGATTTTATTATTTAAAATGGCAATTTTCTCCAAGAGGAGAAATCTTAAGAAACTGGCTCGGCATATCTAAGATATCCGATTTGATGAATTTAAAGGGCATTAACAGCAAAGACGGGGGGATTGAAGGCATCGCGGAGTCAAAACGCGGGGAGAATTATAATCGTAAAGAACGCGAAGTGCGAATAAGAAAAGATGCGAAAAATTTGTTGATTTTAATGAAAGAGCAGCAGAGCCCCTTTATTAGATATTTTGAAATAATAGTCCAGGTGTTTAAACAAATATTTAAACGAATAAGATACCATGAATTTAATGCAATGGTTGTCTTGTTTGGATTAGCCAGCGGTTTAAGCAATGAAAAAGATTTTTTAAAATTAGGTATGTATTGGGGAAAATTGCGCTCCGGCATAATGTTATTAAGCGAAGAATCTTTAATCGAAACTAAAATTTTTAATAAAAAAGATCAAAAGTGGATTTTTTTAACAGATAAAGCAAAGACAGCATTTACAAAATTGAAACCATCATCTTTATCTGTAATAGAAGAAGTCGATATTTTAAATAATTTTTTTGCTGAATCAGGGTATCCCTATATAAGAATAGAAATCGAAGGCAATGAGGACTATGAACGAACGACAAAATATTTGTTTAGGCATCTAAATCGCATATTAAAACAAAAGAAGAATAATCTTCCTAAAAAGAAAGGTGAAGCCGGACGGAATTCCAGCAGGCCTTCTCATTATTTTGGTTTGATTAAAATATTCTTGTCAAACGATTCCAGCGATGCAGATAAGGAGAAAGCCATTGGAGAGCTTAATAATAAAGCCAAGTTAGATCCAGCAGAAATGCGCGCCAAATTAAAAGCCTTAGAAGAACATTGGCTCGTTAAAGAAGATATTCATAATTTTAAGAACACCGTTCCGGGAAAGGAATTTTATGAAAATTTGGCTGAATTAAATGGACAAATGGACGGCGGCAGGGAAGAACAGAAAAAAGAGAAGATGGCAGAGTTAAATGAAAGGATAGTAAAAACAAATAGTTTGATATTAACTAAAGATAGATTGCGAAAATCGTATGTTTTACCCCATGGGGTTTTGCCCAGCAACTTAAAGATATCCGACAATAGTATGTGCCTCGTAATAGACAAAATCGGTAATATCGTATTTAGGGATATTTTGATAAATAAAATTCGCTTAACTATCCAGCTCCATAACGAAGATATAATAGTCCACTTTGTTTATGGCAACATTTTATTATATATTGAAGGATTTTATCGCAAGGGTAAATATACAGCTTTAAATGGAAACCTTGATTTAATTCATATTAATGTAAAAGAAGCAGTCGAAATACATAATGATTATATGCTGCAGAAGGATTTACTTGGTATGCTTCGGGTTGCGCATGCCGGAAACCGTGCTGGCGGCGGGCTAGATTTGGAAACTGTTTCCGATTTAAACGGGACAGTGGAGCAGGAAGACAGCAAAGACGGGGGGATTGAAGGAGCCGCGGCAACAAAATTCAATACAGACCAGAAGATACACGAAGAAATTGTACTGAGGTTATCCCAATTACTCCAGCGTTTAGGCTATCCGCTGGATGAAATAGAGCCCATTCTATTTGAAATTATTCAGTTAAATTTATTATCTGAAATTAATAAATTAAAATCAAGAGAATTCCAGGGCAGGGCTCCTCCCGTGGAAGACACTGAAGCCTTAAAAGAATTTATTAAACGATTAATCTATCTTGTCAGGCTACGCTGTTATCTCAAGCCCAATGAACGCCATCCGATTTTCAGGCTTTTAATCAATGGACTTACTTTCAAAAATGAAGATATATTTAAGCTGATAAAAGAAGCGGATATTCCTAGAGGGAGAAAGGAAGAGGCAGAAAATTATCTTTCTCTGTGTTCGGTAATTTCCCAATTGGGTTACATACTCTTAGTAGGTCTTTTTCTTTATAAAGCCAAAGCCGCCTTTGCGCCCAGGCACGCTTTTATAGTAATCCCGCTTTCAAAAGAAAATAGTTTATTGTTCGTTGATTTTGATCTAAATATAATTCAAGAAGTAGATAAACAAAAATACTACGAATCAAAAGGCGCTTATCTTGTCTTAAAAAATGAATACAGGGATAAAAGGGAGCGGCTTTCCCGGATTTTAAGTAAATATTATGCTTATATTCAAGTTGCTGACATAAGTTATGATCATGGCTTAACTCCTGCTATACGCATGCCCCTAGCCTTAACCTATTATTATTTAGGTAAATACAATGAAGCGCTTGTGGAATGTGATAAAACCATAAGATTTAATCCGTATTATGCCGAAGCATACCATATACGTAGCAGCATTTACTTTAAGGCAGGGAAATACGATAAGGCATTAGCGGAATGCAATGAAGCCCTTAAACTTAATCCCGATTATCCTGATGCCTACTATACTCTGGGTAGCATCTATTATGAATTAGGCAACTATACTTTTGCGGAAACAGCCTACAAAAAAGCAATTGAGCTTAAATCTGACTATATCGAGGCCTATGATGCCCTTTGTAATCTTTATGAAAAATTGGGCGAAAGCGATAAGGCGCGCGAATTCGAAATAATAGCAATAAACCTAAGAATCTATGGGGCGGGCGGCTCATTTGATGGCGGAATTGGTGTTCGTAGTATGATTAATGAAGAGATTCAGAATATTCGCCAATTAACCGAATATGCAAGAAATGAACTTATCAATAAAGATTATGTTTATACGGCGCTTGCGCAGGGAGAGTTTAATCTAGATAAAATTAAACGTGTTTTAATTAGATTTATGACAAGAGGAGAAAAATATCAGGTATATTCTCTGGATATTTATAATGAAGGTTCAACGGAGGCAAAATCTTTCATATTAAATATACTATTATTTAATGATGATAGAAGGGAATTTAGCTATGATTTTATAAGGCATTATCAGATTGCAAGGCAACTTTATTCTGAATTCCCAAATAATATTCCTAAACAATACGGTTATTGCGGCCCGGTGAATATCGAGGAGAGGATAGTTGGAGCGGCTTTTACAAGTTTTCCTTCCCAGTCACAGGTCGAACTATTCGCAGAATTGGCTGCTAAAATATGGAAGACAACCGAATCAGCCGGAGCCGGCTGGGCTTATAAATATATATTTTATAATGTAATGCAAAAAGAAAACGGGAATATCGTAATTACAGATTTTGATAATATAAGCCCCTCTAAAACAATCGAAGAGTTATCTCCTTATGAGTTTATTTTAGAATATCATCTTATTATTGATATGCATCCGGATACGTTTTTTAAAGGGCTTTGTAAGGGAATGCTGCTTAGTGAATCATCCGCAGATTATTTGAAAGAATTTTTAGAAGAAGCTTCGCGTGACTATGATCGTAATGAGAGTCCATATATAAGCCAGATACAAACGGTGTTGGGAACAATAGAAGAATGGGCAAATCCCGATAAGCAAGTAGTGGTAGATACTGTGCCTAAAGATATAATAAATATTTTCTGGTGCAGAGGGAGAATCCACGAGCACCTCAAAGGGTTGGATATCCACCAAGGCGATGTATTTTTAGATGTTGGTTCTGGAGCCGGGTTAAATGTAATGCAAGCTGCTTTCTTAGGTGAAGCAAAAGCTATAGGATTAGAAGTAAACAAGAAAACAATACAATTTTCAAATTCATTGGCAAGAATAATATTGCTTGCGTTAAATGATTTTGATATGGCAGAAAAAGTTACTGAAGTTGTGCGAGGATTTGGGAGAACAAGTGAGATTCGGAAGTTAACCGAGAAATTAAAATTTCTACCTCAATTTTCAACTCTTGAGAAAAAAGCAATAGTTAAAAGATTATTAAAATTATTCAGCAGTATAAATTTATATATAGAGTTTTATCTGCCTTTGAAGGAAATTGAGCCAGATTTAGACAATATAACAAAAGAAGTCAATATGCCGGAAAATTTGAATTTTATAAACGGCAATGCAATGAAGATGTCCAGCATAAATTCTAATTCTATAGATAAGGTTCTTTGTGGTGAAATGCTTCATTGGATTAAGAATGTAGAAGGCAGGAATAGGGTTTTTGAAGAAATACTAAGGGTAATTAAAGAAGGAGGCCTCATTAAAGCCTTTGCTCCAGTAGATACTGAATCAGATATTGAAAAATTATTATTTAAAGCAGCAAAGAAAAATAGCGTTATTTTAGAAAAACTCCCAGAAAGATTTGAGTTTTGCGGTAGAAGTATAAATATATATCGCGTTGCGAATAAAACCAATAAGAGCCTAGATGGTGGCGGTGCCCTTCCGATTTTAAAAGACGGCGCAGGATATTATTTATCAAAAAGGGGCTTAAAATATATTATTACAAATTTTGAAGATGAGGTAAAAGATAATAACGCAGCAGAAGAAAATATTTTAAAACAGATAAAGCGAATAATCAGATCGGTAGGATGGGCAAATAGATTCTATATCGATACGAAGATAGACTTACTTATTAAGTCTCATATACGTAAATTGGTAAAAACTTCAACCGGTAAGATTATAGGGTTTTTAGTTATGCGGCCCAAAAGCTATATTTTATTTATAGTTGTAAAACGCAAATATCAAAGTCGAGGGATTGGAAGCCGGTTGTTCCATGAAGCAGTTTTTGAAGCAGGGAAAAGAGGTTTGAATACTGTTTCTTTACATCATCCGGTTGAGCAAGAAGGATACTATAATAAATTCGCTGAAGAGTTTAGAATTATTAAGACAGGAGTAGAGTCTAACTTCTACCCTAATGGAGATTCCGCAAGATATATTGTTTATGATATATCAGGATCGCCAATTCTAATTAACAGGAACGACGGCGGGGAAGGGGATAGGCAGGAAGGCCGTCAGCCAAGTTGGAAAGAATGGGAAAGCGCTGCCGCGTTAGTTAAGGAATTCAAAGATGATTTATTAAAAGGAGAAATAACCCTTTTAATATTTAGGACAGTGGAACTAATGGTGAGCGCCGAAAGCAGGGATGCGATAATCCGGAAAATTCATGAGTATAAGAATAATTTGGAATATTCCAAGTATATGCCGACAATCGGCTGCGAGGTCGAAATATGGCAAAATTATATTTATAAAGTTAATTTTGATCTTGAGCGGGCAACGAAACTGCGTGATTTGCTCGGCATTATTCCAAAACAAAATGACGAGCTCATAGAGTATGCTTTTGGCCCCACGAAGAGGGTATCGGATCTAAAGGAAATAATTAAATACTCCATCGCCTATGGATTGATTCCTGAAGGAGGATTCAGTTTACATATAAGCTTAGGGTTGCCGATTCATTTGTTAAAGATAAAAGGATATGCAGGCCAGGAATTTCAAGAAGGCCAAAATTTGACCCGGTATATGGGTAAGCGAATACAGAATGAACTATTAAAATTAGCATATGCGTTGACTATTCTATATGTTCCGGATATCAGGCTGGAAAAATATCACGGATTCATAATAATGCACAGTATTGTTAAAACAAACGGTATCCTTGTTTGGAGAATAGAGCTTAGAAATCCGGCAATAGTTAATAAAAATAGGGACAAAGAAAAAGAGGGAACTTTTATCGATCCACAGTTAGTTCACGAGGAAATTATGGAATTAATCTGGATATTAGGCGCAACATTTCATGCCTGGCGTCTTAAAGATTTATTTAAGAGTGATGAATTTGAGACAAAATTGGCAGGCATTTGGGAAAAATGCAGTGATAAGCTCGATGGGATTTATAGAGCAAGCAAATTAGTTACAATAATAAAAGATAGCACGATGTATTATGACAATTCCATGGAAATTAAGGCATTGAGGCGAGTTAATAAAAATTTAGCCGCGTCCGTTTATACGATTATTCATGAAGCTAAAGCAGAGACAGAACAATTGCTATCTCCGGGGCATCCGATAAATTCGGCTAATGATAACAAGATGCATCCGGTTCCGGCAGGAATAGTGGAAAATGAATCTAGGGGTTTTTCAACTAAAAGCGACGGCGGCGGCATCATAGATTTAACTTCTATGGATAGAAAAGACTTAAAAGAAGCTATACGAGCATTTATAAGACAGCGTAGGGCATATTTGAAAAGTATAGAAGGGTTAACTTCTTTAAGAGAAATAGAGGAAATGGAAGAAAGAATATATAAAGAATATGAAGAATCTGGAGAATGCGCGTATTTATTAAACATAAAATCCGTTTTTGGCGAAAAAAGAAATGAAATATCTAATAAAGCTAAACAAGAGTTACTCAAGCTTGAGAATTTAGATATGCAGCTATTATTAAATAGAACAGATAGAGATAGGGAGCTTAAAAGATATCTCCTGACAATTTTAGCTGTTTTGCAATGTGAATTCTCTCTTTGGGATAAAATAGAGTATAAAAAATTAGCAAGGAAGATTATTTTATCCGCTCACTTTGACGAAGGTAGTTTTCAGATAAATGCTGCTTTTATGGTAGGCGCCCAATTAATCCAACAACTTATTCAAATATTGGCAGGAAAAACTCCTTTAGCTCTTTTCGGGATATTTGCTCATGAGTTTGCGCATAATAAAGAAACAAGAAACGTAGTTATTACTTTTGGCGGTTCTCAACAAGCTATAATGGAAATGGTGGGGGAGTGCGGTATGAACGCGTTACTGGAATTGATAGGCCGGAATGAAATTATCAGAGAAATGCAGGTTATTTCACGGTATAAAGAAATCGCGGAATTTAAAGAGGGAAATTTAGAAATTTCGAAACCCCATACAACTGCTCGGGCGCAATTGCAATGGTTTATTCAGGTTTTAGAAGAAGCCAATTTACCGATTATCTGGAGTGTATTTTTTAGATTAGCTGAAAATATAATGAGTCCGAAGGACATTTATGTTACAAAATTTAATAACATAATAAGAGAGCTTTTTTCAGAATACGGTCGGGTGGTGATAAAGGGAGAAGAAATTATTAATGAAGTAGGCGTTTTTGATAAATTCCCTTCCGAAGAGACAGGTGATCGAATGGTTTCTAAAGATGAGCTAAGGCAAATCTTGAAGAATATCCGGTTATCCAAAGATAACGTAAAAGGTGGTGTTGATAATAAGGAAGTTGAGGAAATACCTAATGCCAAAGGCAGTTTTATTTTAACCGACGGCGGGGCGGCAAGAAAAGAGAATATCAACCTTAAGAGAATCCGTATTGTAAGGGAATTTATCAGGAAATATTCTGGCACGCCAGAGAATATTTTGGGTTTGGTAATCTTTGGCAGTGTGGCGAGGGCAGAGGCAATAGAAAAAAGCGATTTGGACTGCATAGTTATTAAACAAAAAGGGGATACTTTCTTTGGGCTTGATGAAGAAGACACAGAGTTCTATTGCAAGTTTAGGCGCAATTTTAATTTTTATATACATTTAATTCCGGATGCATTGATTCTTAATTCTTCATTGAATACAAAACTATACGAATCTATTGATAGTTTCATTATAGAATATTTTATGTCGCCGTCTCTTAGAAGGCAGAATTTACCTATATGTTATCCAGGAAAGGGCATTGTTACCGATTGGTTAGTAGTTGCCAGAAACGATGAATTAGAACAAGAACTTTCTAATCTCATCAAGGAAAGAATAAGTAATGTCAAATCTGATTTTGCTAAAGATCCCGAAGGAAGCAGGAAAAAATTTGAGTCCGTATATTTTAGGCATTTATTACATAAGGCAGCAGAAACCGGGAAGGTACTTAAGTTTTACCCGGAAAATACTATTAAAATGATGAATAACCTTGAAAATAAACAGCCAAATGGTAACAAGGGCGGTTTTGTCTTAGGGGACGGCGAAACGCGGGATGAAGACATTTCTATATATTCTTCTCATCGTATTATCGCTGTTCATTTTGATCAATTAAAAGAATACCAATCCCAAGAAATGGTGGGACGGAAAGAGATAGAAAATACTGTAGACATATTAAAGAAATTCAAACACAGATTAGAGATAGGAGATACCGGTGTTTTAGAAGGAGAGCGCATCATCTCTGGCGCTATGGGTTGGATTACAAAATCTGAATTTAATGAGCATTTAGATTTTTTTAGCGGAAGAAATTATATAATTCTTGGTTACCATGTGTATGTCTGTATGGAACAAGCTGTTAGAAGTATTGTAATTAATAAAAATTTAAAAGGCGGCCCGCTTATTTTCCATATTTTACTCTCTATGTCCGGACCAAAGCTTGAGATTAATGAGATTATTCCTAATTATAGATATGATTTTGATAACGGAGTAAATTACGATTATGGAGACGACAAGTTTAAACCAGCAACGATTAAAAATTATATACTTAATTTTGATGGTAACAAGCGATTAGAAAAAATAGATAGTGATCCTAAAGAGGCGTTAATCATTGTTAATTTCTGGAGCACTTTCGATAATTTTCTTAATAGTTTTGATGTTCAAGATAAAATAGCCGACGGCGGGGCGCGGATAATTGAAGTTAACGGCAGCATGGAAGATAACGATAGGATTATAATAAACTGTAAATTGCTCATCGAAAGAGGAATTAATCCGGATAAGCTTACTGACGATGCGAATTTGGATTTACTCTTGATTAGGCCGGGAGTCCTGATTGAAATTGTCAACCGGATAACTTCTGTTGAAGAAAGCCGGAAACTCTTGGATATCAGAGCGGGGAATGAAAAATTGAAAGATGAGGCTACCAAAAGCATTAAATTTGATCTTAATTTAACCGGCACATACGCTTATCCTACAGCGGACGGGGAGGAGCAAATTGAGATTAAAGATACTTTTAATCAGATAAAAAACGGTGCTTTCGAGAAGATTAAAGATATCAGCAGGGATTATACGGACATTGTAAGAACAGTAGGAGAGATTAAGCGTCTTTTTAGATATAAAGATAGGGCACATCCGATATATTTGATGTCAGGCATAAAAAAAGTAGCAGAGGAATCCAAAAGCTTTGAAGAATTTGAATTACGAATTAAGCTTTCTGATAAGCTGATTGAAAAGAATATGGGTCTCTTATATGGTCTCAGTGAATATAGATATTCCAATTATTACGGCGGTTCGCCGATAGATAGGCTATGCGATACTACCACTAAATTTAAAATTATAATCGCGCTTGGATTTAGATTAGCCGATATTGGAATAAATCCCGATTTTATAATTAGAGACGTATTGCTTAAAATTGCAGAGATTTGCGAAAAATTTGAAGATTTCGCGGCGGCAGTGAAATATATAGAAAATTTCGCCATTAGAAATAAGGATAAAGGCACTGACTGGATAAGCGACGCTTTTGTTAGAATTTTACCAACATTCAGCGGCAGGGAACCGTTATTGGTAACCATAAATGAATTTAATGAGTATTCAGGGTATATCGAAGAGCTTATCAATAAACTTGATAAGGATGGGATGGATAAAGAAAGAGTTTTTTCATTGATAGATAGATTAAAGGAAGTGGGTAGGCATAAATTTAAAATGAGCATTAAGTTCATACTGGAACTCGCAAATAAAGGTAAGCTTAAGGAAACGTTAATGAGATTTGGGAGTAACTACTGGGAGTCAGTAAATTCGAAAATTAGAGATTCTCGAATTGAAAAGGCAATTACAGAATCTTGGAGGAAAGGCAGGATAAATACGGTATATTACCCGGCTGCAGGCGATGATATTAAGACAGTTTTAAAAATTAACGCCAACAAATATGTAATGGTGGATATAAGCGGGGACGGTAAGGAGATATACGAAAATATACTGAAATATTTGGAAGAAAAACATAAAGATGAGATTGAAATTTTATCAAAGATATTTAATTCTAAAAAACATTATTTTGCACTTGACCTTAAAGATAAAAGGGTAGATCCTCATAAATTAAGAAAAATAGAATATTATTATAATAGAGATGCTGTAGATGGATTCCCGGAGAAAGTAGATTTGGTCGTATATAAAGGATTCTCTCCTTTCTCAGATTATGTATCATTAGACTGGAAGGTAAGATTTTTAGAGAGTATTCCCGTAGGTTGTTATATCGAAGGCGGCGAAGAACTTCATTTTCCTCAATTTTTCGGCTTGAGCCAGTTTCGCGGCCACCCTGGGTATTACTTAAAAGAGGATTCTTATTCCAAGGAGCAATTAGAGAGGGCATTTAGAATCGAGGTCTTTCTTAATCACGATACTTTTGCCATATTGTTTTTCGGGGAAAATTGGGAAAAAGATTTTAACGAATGCCTGAAGGTCGTAGAAAAGAGAGAAGGAGAGCTGCTTGTAAATGCGATAATCCGGAAATGGAATTTACATCCTGGCCCAGATGGTAAAGTATTAGTTAGAGAATTAGTGGAAAAAAGAAACAATAATAATATGTATGGAGATGATGCAAAGGCTCTTTGGATGGCCGGTAAGACCAAAAAGAACGACGGCGGGGAAGAGAATTTATATAAAGTAGTTGATTTAGTCAAAAAATATCTGAAAAACCGAATATCGGCATATGATGTATGGAAAGAAGAAAGGGCGGAGGAGAAATATTGGATTAATTTTATGAGCGATCTGGCTAAAAGACAGGGTTTTAAGAAAACTGTAATTACAAAAGAATCCTTCAAACGTAATGATGTAACTCTAAAGGAAGAAGTCAGAAATGGGATAATAAAAACTTTACCAATATTGGAACTTGGCATAGATTTTATTTCTCACTATCAGCCTCTTTCTGTAGTATGGAGGGAATTCTTTGAAAAATATATTATCGAGGTAATTTTCCATGAAGGGGGGCATCTAAAGCCGGAGGTTTTCTACGTTGAAGGAGATGCGGGCTCTTTATTTAAAAAAGAAAGGAACGAGGTAAAAACAATCTTTGGTATAAAAGGGTATACAAGGTTTGTCAGCGCAGATAAAATATTTAATAACGAATTTAAGCTAAGACGCGAAGAAACTGCTTTGAAAAAACAAGCCAGAGAAGGCACGTTAAGCGAAGATGGAAAAAAGAAGTTAGCGACATTAGAATTTAACCGGCTAACGATGGCGCATGCGTATGGGGATTCAAGAGTACAGGCAACAAAGGCGAACACCTATGCTTTATTTAGCCTATATAAAACAAAAGAGGAAATTGTAGAAGCGATAGCCAGAAAATTTTGGATTGAGTATGTATTCTTGAATTTTTCGAAACAAGGGTTCAAAGATGAGGCGTGGATGAAAGGTGTTATAAAACTCCACCTTAAAGATATGTTGGAGTTTGCATATCCGATGTTTAAAGGATCCACGTTATGTGAAGATATTTCCAACAAAGTCCTCGTGATTGACGATGAATACAAGAAAAGAAAAAGAGAGTACTATGAAGCAAAAAGCAGTTTGGCGAGCCAATTAGCAGATACGGGCAGAGAAACCGGCCCTCCCGGTCGGTTATTTAAAATCTTAAAGTCTCTCCTTAAAAAAATTAAGTCGATTCCCTTCTCCTTAAATACTATTCAAATTTCCGCAAAGGTTGTCATTTTACTTTGTTTAATATTATCAGTAAGCGCCGCAGCCATATTTCTTTCTATCGCGCCTATTACTTGGATTGCTATAGCTATCCTAGCGTTGGCAGGTATAAATAACGCCGGTTCGTTTAAATGGAGCCCTCCCGTAAAGACGCACTGGAGTTGGTATCCCGCATTTATTTTATTTAGCACTTATTACTCAGAATTAACTTCGAGCTGGATAACGGGAATTTCATTTGTCGTTGCTTTGTACGGCATGGTCATGTTACATGAAATGGCCCATATTTATACTGCTCACAAAGAAGGAATTAATGCGGAATCCATAACTTTATTTATTCTCGGAGGCATCGCGCAGATAAAAAACAATAGGTTTTCTGAGCCGGCGGCGGAAAAGAAAATAAGTTTAGCAGGCCCGGCAATGAGTTTAAAACTCGGGATATTATTTATCATTTTCGGCTTTATTTTAAGCGACGTTTTGCTTACGGCATTAGGCCTTATAAACTTTATTCTCGTGATTTTTAACCTTGTGCCGGCTTTCCCTATGGATGGCGGGAGGTATTTAAGAGCGTATCTTTGCCAGAAAAAAGGATATCGAGATGCCACCCTTGAGGCAGGGAAATTAGGAATAGCGATAGGTTTTATATTTATGCTGGCCGGCGCAGTTATGTATTTGCAAGAAATATTTCTCCTTTCCCCTGTTTCATTATCTACGGTATTTATATTGGGGCTATTTAAGGCATATTCTTTATTTCTAATCGGTTTATTCGTAATTTTTTCAGCCTTAAATGAAATGATGTCTATTTTAATAGTAGACATAGAGGCGTCATTTCCGGTATCTTCGTTACCGGAAGGCGATACTAATACTAAAGAGGATCTAAATCAACATGACGGCGGGGCGTTGAATAATCATGTTCGGATATCGCCCGAGGCACTTGAGGTCTATTTGAGTAAATTAGGCCCTTCGTCTTTAGATTGGAAAATAATCGAGTCTTTTACAAGTATCAATGTTTTAGCTTATCGTCACAGAGGATTTTTTATTAGCCGCGTAGAGGAAGAGCTTTTAAGAATGGGCTTAGAGGAAGATGAGGTTATTGTGAAGACGCACAAAATTATAGATTATCTGATAGGTTTAAAAGTTTTATCCTGTAATAATCGGGGATATTGCAAAATTGACGAAGTTTTCTTAGAAAAGATTAGGAAGATAAAAAATAAATCACAGGCCTCTACGGATCAACAAGACGGCGGGGTATTAAATGGGGAAGAGAGTTCTATTCAAGTAACGGAAATCGCTTATTTTAGACACCTAATTACCTCTTTATTTTATGAAAAGCATCCCTATGTGCACTTACATTTATTGGTTTTTTTGCTGAGGCTAAACCCGAAAAATAAAGATTTAGAAGAATGGATAGATTTTTGCATTAAAGACATTATGCATTCTTTGAAAGATTTCTATGAGTGTAATGACGATTACAGGCAATTTTTGGGCAATAATACAAACGAATTTCTTTCTCTTCTTGCAGAAATAATTCCGCATTTACCGCAGGAGATTAAGAGAAATATTTTTTGTTTATTGGCCGATGTTAGTAAAGCTATAGAGTTAGATGAATATCCCGCAATTATTGAGGCCATTTCTTCCGTCACCGCTACGCTCGCGCAGGATTTTGATAAAATAAATAACATAAAAGACGCAGTTGAAGTTTCTTTCGTAACTAAAGATTCGAGTATGCATCGCATGATCGCTCAAGGGATCCTGTACGAACACAGCCAATATGAGGATTCTGAAAAACGCCTAAATTTTTTATCGAGTGAGCTTCAAACTGAAGCGGATCCTCATGTGCGCGCCGTATTAGTCAAAACGATTACCGATAATTTTAGCTTAATCGGACACGAAAAATTAGAAAAAAAACTCTTTGATACGCTAATTGAGCTAAGTAATAGAGAAAACAGGTATATTCGCTTTAAGGCGGATAGCATCATAATAGATTTCATTGTTAAAGATACCAAATTATTTGCTAAGATTAAAGAATTGAATGAAAATTTTTGCTCCTTTTACTATGCCGAAATTAAACCTTATTTTGAGAAGATAAATAATTTGTCCGAAGACAATAACAAGATTAATCTATCCCTATATTTACAAGACAGCCTACCTTTATTCTTAAATACGTATACTTATTTTTTGGATGAACCAAAAGCAATTTTGAAGCTTATTGAGCCAATTTTGGAAAAGAGGGGATTCTTAGGCCTCTACAGGTTCCTGAAAGATGCGCAGAGGTTGGAGAGCAGAGCGAAGATCATTCAACTTAAAGATGTTTATATTAATGAAAAACCCCTTTTACCGGTTAATCTTCCGCAAGAAGCCAGAGTTTCCTTTTGGCTGGGAAGAAGCTTGATTGTGCCTTTAAGCTATGGCTTGGTTCAGGTATTTAAATTCGAAAGAAAAGGGGATGCGGAAGACGCATTGTACAGCGAATTGGGTTTTATTGATAAGCTGCGTTCAGATTTATCCTTGCCGATAAAGAAAGGGGCAAAGATATTCAAGATAGAAGGCAAAATAGTTTTGGTTTATATTGTCGAATCCGATTATTTTGATTACGTGGACAACACTTATCCCTGGCTTTCCAAGGAAAAAAGGATGGAAAGATTATCCAGAATGACCGAAAAGGTATTTAACGATATTTATCGCCTATTTAAAAAAGAATTAGCTTCTGAAAATTTGCTATATTTATTTCATTGTATTGAGCGTAGCGAGAGCGGTAAATTGGATTTAAGATATACATGTGACGAAGGAGATGGGGTAGGCGAGGTTGATAATCCTCGCGTTGCTATCCGATACGCTAATTTGGCTGTCTCGGGGATAAGAGATTTAGAACACATCAAGAAACTTACTAATTATCTTATACTTCAGAATCTCTTTGAATGGATATTTGCGATGGCTTATTCCGGTTTAACTAATGATTTAAACGATAAGGAGATAGCCGGAATAATTTTGGAAACACTAAAAAACCATAATTTAGAAATTAATGAGCCAGGTTTAGGGGGCTTCATTAGACAGCTTAGAATTGACCTTAAGGATCCCCATGATGTCTTTTATCTTCAGAAGACACTGATTATTAGCGAATTAGAAGAGTTAACCACAAGCATCTGGAGAAAGTTAAATAATTAATTCGGCAGCAGGTCTATTCCAACCGACGGCGGGGTGGGGGATGAGGAAGATGATGACAGGCAGGAAGAAGTAGAAGAGTTGAGTGATTTGATTGTAACGATGGAGATGCGTATCTAATATTTTATTCACCGGAATAATTGACAAAAAAATAATTTGTGTCAAAATGCAATTAGCTAGAGAGAAAGGAGGGGGACAATGGATGACCGCAGGATGTTCACCAGGTTTGTGGTAGAGTTCCCAATGAGGTTTCTTAACCGCGAAGAAAACAAGGAGGGAGAGGCAACAACCTTTGATGTCAGCGCAAACGGCATAGGTGTAGTCACCAGCGAGGAGCTGCAGCCGCGTAATTCTTTGGAGATGTGGTTTAAGATGCCCGACAATAGCGATCTTCTATATGCCAAGGGAGAAGTTGTCTGGTCAAAGACGATGGACTCCAATAAATACAAAGCCGGTATTCATTTGGAGCGGCCGGATTTAATGGGTATTTCGCGGCTTTTAAGGGCGAGCAATAAGCTGCGGAACATTCCTTTAAATTCATAGAATAGGCGTGATATTTTACAGATTGATAATCGAATTGACAAAATGTAGAAGGAAGCAAGATTTTGTTAAGGGGAAACTTAAAAAAACTTGACAAAATTTTATTATATAGCATACTTATAGCAGAAATTTAAGGAAAGCGGTTTCTATTAAAAACGGCCACGGTTTTTAATTGAGTTGACTGAATTCGGCAGAAGAGTTCAGTTATCCCAATTAGAAAATTCGTGGTTTTTTTGTTTTGTGAGGAGAAAGATGTACACACGATTTCCTAAAAAAACTCAATTCGTAAAATTCATTTCCGGCGTTGCTTTAACCAGTTTTATTTTTACCGGCGTTCCGATAAGGAGTTATGCCGGTATATTCGTTTCGGATAATTTAAGGAGAGAGGCGGCAACAAAAGAAGATGGAAGAGTAAAAGAGATTTCGGAAGAGTTAATTGATCAACATTTAGTCTGGAAGAAAGATTTAAAAGATGCCAGAAAAGCTAAACAGATAGAAATACACCAATTTGCTAAAGAAGTACTCGAAGATATGATACCGGGATCAACGATTCTTTCTCTAGGTTGTGGAGCAGGATTAGACGAAGAATCTTTTGCAAAAGCCGGGCATACCGTAATTGCTACAGATTTTGTTGAATCTGCAATTAGTGAATTAAGTGGTAAAATTAATAAAGAAAATATAAAAAATTTGACAACCAAGGTTCAAGATCTTACCAAAACTTTTGCTTTTTCAGATGAATCCTTTGATGTGGTTTACAGTCACTTAAGCTTAAATTTTATGAAAGATGTCGACATTGCTAGGGCTATTAAGGAAATATACCGAGTTTTAAAACCAGGCGGCCGCATATATTTCATTGCTCAATCAGTGAACGACAAAACCTATGGCAAAGGCGAAAAGATAGAAAAAAATACTTTTGTAAGAGATGAAAAACTTGTCCATTATTTTTCCCAAGAAGATTTAAAAGAAAAATTTGTTGATTTCAAGTTTAATGATGAGGATATAGTCACTGGAGAAAGAGTTTTTTATCCTCCTGAAGGCAGGTCTATCGGATTTATTCAATTAAAAGCGAAGGAACCTCTGCCTACAATTTTTGAGCAGTTGGAAAAAATTTACACGAAAAGTGGGGCAAGTATGGATGATTATTATGTGCCCCCTTTGATAGTAACTGATCCTAAAGGCGAGCCCGTAGGTAAAATAAAGAAAGGCGATATAGTTATCTGGACGAATCATCGGACCGACCGTTCATTAGGAGCAATGATTGCTTTTACGGATCCGAATTTCAACCGGCATGGTAATCGTTTTGGTATCGATGATTTAGGGCTCACTTTTGTACCTTTTACTACTTACGATGAGAAGCATTTTAAAGCTTACGGAATTCAAGCCGCATTTACTTCCGAGTTTACTTTGCCTAAGTATAAAAGTATCATAGAAGTTTTGAAAGATGCAGGCGTGATTCAAGGTTATTTTACAGAATCGGATAAGGGCCAGCACGTTACCTATTTCTTTGCCGGACAGAGAAACCTGGATTATGCGGCTTTGGGCATAAAGGTATCAATTGTTCCTTCCGAAAGCGTTGAAGATAATAAGAAAGCTCCGCAAATGAAATATGCAGAGATAACTGATAATGTAATTAATTATCTGGATGAAATTAAAGAAACGCCCAAAAAGAAAATGGTCGTTGTTAATTTGCCTGTGGATATCCAGGGGCATAATATCAAGGTTGACCGGGAGCGGGCCAAGAAGACGGTTTTAGCCGCGGATAAGGAAGCTGGAAGAATTCGCGAGGAAACTCTGCGTCAGAAAGGTGTTTATATTGAAATATCAGACCATGGCAATATTGAGCAGTTGGTAACCTTAGACGAGAAAGGCATGCCTTTATCTGATAAATATGGTGTAATCCCTTTTGATCAGCACACTACTAATCCGGTTAATTTTATAGTTGATGGATTGGGAAAGGATATAAAATTAAAAAAGGGCAAGGGGCTTTCTAATATAGCCGCAACTTTATTAGAAATATTAGGCATTCCTAAGCCTGAAGAAATGAGTGAAAGTTTATTGGAAGATTATAAATATCAGGATATTCAAGGGCCGGTAGTTGTAGTGATCCGCGATGGCTGGGGGGTGAATAAATATAATAACCCTGAGGCAAATGAATATAACGGTATTGAATTAGCCAAGCCGCCGGTTTACTTGGATCTTCTTACGAACTGTCCTTTTACAGCTCTTAAGGCTCATGGAGATGCGGTTGGGCTTCCGGATTATCAAATGGGAGATTCAGACAATGGACACCGTGTCATCGGGACAGGTTACAATCCGCCTACGCTTTATAAACAGATTATAGATAAAATTAATGATAAAACTTTTTTTGAAAATCCGGTTTTACGCCAGGTATTTGAATTGGCCAGACAGGGAAACCATAATATCCACATAATGGGGCTTTATTCCAGCGGCGGCATCCATTCCGATAATAGATATTTTCTGGCATTAATGGAAATGGCAAAACAAATGAATTTAGGCAGCGATATTAAAGTCAATATCTGGCCGATACTTGATGGCCGGGATGTGATGACGCGCATACCCGATGAAAACGGGATCCATTATTTAAAACAGATTGAAGATAAGATAAAGGAACTTAATTCAGGTAACATCCAGCTTGCCGGAGTTGTGGGCAGGAATTTTGCTATGGATAGGGACGCAGTTAACCGCGACCAAGATGCAGACAAAAAAGAGAAATTAGCTGCTCAAAAGGAAGGAACCGAAGCAGGAAAATTGTTAAAAGAAGCAGTTTCTTCCCGTGAAAAAGCAGGAAAACTCTGGCAGGAGCGTTTTAAACCAGCTTACAGGCTATGGGTTAATGGGGAAGGCATACCTGTTAAAATAGGCTTTGATGATGGCAATGCAGAAAAGTTAAAAAATTTCTTAAATGCTAACAGCAGATTCTTTAAAGCCGTAGGCGCAGAGGCACTATTGCCCGGATATCTTGACGATATATGGGGGCAGTTTGAAGTTTTGTATTCTAAAACATTCCGCCTTGAAGATTTAAAATTAGCTTTAGTTGTTCATTCAAGCTTTTTTAAGAAGCCCGGCGCCATAGACGCATTGAACGCGATTATTAGATTGCAGCCACGCCATGGCGTACGTATTATGCTTGATATTTATGGAGAAGGCGCGGATAAGATAAGGGCTTTGTTTAGCGAAAACAGCAACATTATTGCAGTAAAAACAGCAGGCGAATTAAAGTCAGAATTAGAAAATCGGCAGGTTAATCTTCAAGAGAATGTTGTGATACTGAAGCCGGCAGGAGAAAAGATAGATTTAAAAGTTAAACAAGTGGGATTTTCAGATAAGACGATCAGTATTGTTGCGCTTGCCAAGGCGATGCAAGTTCTTGCAGGCGCAAATTCAGAAGGGAGATCTTACAGCGGAATTATTTTAGATAGGTTCAAAGAATTTTATGGAAATATGGAGCGCCAGGGGATTATTTCTAAAGAGACCTATAAAAATACTTATAGTCAGGTGTTTTTGGGACTTGATTTGCCGGATATAGAGCCTGTTCAGGGGGTATCCGAGGCAACCAAAGCCGACGCTGATTTAGTGGCTAATTTTATAAATAAGTTTATATAACGTAAACTCGCTTTTTTGCTTTAAAAAAGTGAAAAAAATCTTGACAAAGCTCTATAATACAGTATACTTGTAGAAGAATTAAAGGAAAGCGCTTTCTAAGGACTTTTCAAAAGTTTAAAAGATTAGGTAACTAGATAGTATAATTAAAATCGGCCACGGTTTTTAATTACGCTAGCTGAATGTATTATGGGAGTTCAGCTAGTATAATTAAAAAAATCGTGGCTTTTTTTATTACTATGAAAAAACCTCATTACCTGAAAAAAATTCCCTTACTCATTGTTGTATTCCTTTTACTTTCCACTTTGGATTCTTCTGCTTTCGCCTCTTTAGTCAAAACCCTGCAAATTCCCACCCAGTTTGGCAATATTAAGGATACATTCGAAGCACAGAGCGCCATGCAAAATAGCGCCAAAACCATTATTCATCTCCAGGATGCCCATTGCAATTACGAAGCCCAGAAGAATATGGCGCAGTTATTGGATTTTTTGGTCAAGGACTACGGCCTTAAATTGATTATGGTTGAGGGCGGCAGCGGTAATGTTAACCTTGACTTTCTGCGCAACTACGCGGATAAAAAGGCCAGGCAGGAAGTTGCCGACAAATACTTAAAATTAGGCAAAATTTCAGGCGAAGAGTATCTGGATATCATTTCCGATTATCCTCTTGACCTGTATGGCATAGAGGATGAAGCGCTGTATAACGCGCATTTAGAGGCCTTTCATAAGGTGGATTCTGTCCGGGACGAGGGATTAAAATATCTGGATGATTTATCCAAAATTGTCAGCGTTTTGAAGCCGAAGATATATAGTGAAGAATTGGGATATATGGAAAGCGCAAAGAAGAATTACGAAGGTAAAACGCTCTCTTTAGGCGATTACTGCGGGTATCTTAAGAATATTGCTTCCAGCAAAGGTTTTGACCTTAAGGATTATCCATATTTAAGCGCTTTTGCTGAATTAGCCCGGCTGGAAAAAGCGGTTGATTTTAAACAGGCGGAAGCGCAAAGAAATGAATTCATCAAGAGTTTGGGCAGCGTGCTTAATGAAAAACAGGTAAAGACGGTAATTGATAAGAGCCAGGAATTTAAGTCAGGCGGTATTAAGCCCCAGGAATATTATTCATTTTTGAAGGAACTGGCGGCGAAGAAAAGAATAAACCTTGAGCAAAATTATCCTCAGCTGGCCGCTTATATCCGCTACATAAATGAAAATACAAAGATAGATGTGGCAGCGCTTTTAAAAGAAGTTGGCTCGCTGGAAGAAAAAATAAAAGAGGCGCTTTTTGCCAATACCGACCAGAAGAAATTATATGAACTCTCAAAATCAATTAACATCCTCAAAGGGCTGGTGAGTTTAGAGATGACCCCCGAGGATTTTGAATATTTTAAAGCACATCGCCAGGAATTTTTAACCGCTTCCTGGCTTGATTTTTTAAAGGAGAATTGCGCCAAATACAGTTTAGCGGTGCAGCCATCCGCCTCCGGCGTAATCGATGAGAACTTGAGTAAATTCGATGAGTTTTATAAATTGGGCTCGGACCGGGAGCAGGCATTTATTAAGAATATCGTCAATAAAATGAATGATTCCGGTGAAAAATTAGCGGTGTTTATTGCCGGCGGGTTTCATACTCCCGGCATGACCCAGATGTTTAGAGATAAGGGGTATTCCTACGCAGTGGTAACCCCGGCGATCACGAAAAAAACCGACTCCAGTATTTACCTTTCCGTCTTAAGAGGCGAAAGGAAAAATCAGGGGAGTGATAATATAGATGAAAATAAGCTGGAATAAAAAAATGGAAATTAATAAAACAGGAGGAATGAGATGTTAAAGAAATTTTTAAGCGGCAGAATGGTTTTAGCACTGATTTGTTTCACAATAGTAGGAATAGTAGCGTTTAGCGGGATAACCGCGGGTTTTGCTTCAACTAAAGTCGATTCGGTAAATAACACCGATACTTTAAGAACACAAAGCGCAACTGCTCGAGATGGTGATTTAGCAAGCATGTTTAGCTCCGGATTTTTAAGTGAGCCGGGAAAGGTTTTGGCGCATGATAAAATCTTTAAAGTAAAGGCAGCAAAAGCTTTTGTTGAAGGCAGGGCAGTAGAGATATTCGGGCATAATGCTGTAAATGATTTGGATAAGAGCGCATCTGAATTTATTCAAAAAAGCGGAGAGATTGATATTCTGAAAGGCGAGATAAGCCAGAAGCTTTTTTCTGCCCGCAGCTTTTTGGATAATAAAGTTTTTACCGATGATTTTATTAATAAAGTAGTGTCTGAAATATCTAAAATCGATGAAAACGGAGTCCAGAAAGCTATAGAGGGAAAATCAGCTAAAAAAACCGCGACAGCTTTCCTAAAGAAGATTAAAGCTATTGCGGCAATTAAAGATGCTAGCGAAAGAACTAAAGAAGCAAGAAAAGCCATAGTTAATGATACAAGATTTGTTACATTTCTTTTTGGCGAAAAAGGGTTAGATCCTTCTCTTTCTAGTGTAGGCGATATTTTATCCAGCGAACATAGAACATTGATCGCGCACGTCGGCACCTTTGCCTATGAGGGAAGCAAAAATATCGAGGGTGGGGCAAGGACTATTTATTCTTCTTTAGCTAGAATAAATAGTTTTGAAGAAGAGGGTGATGAGGGTGTCGCCTTGTATCAGGAGATGATGCTGCATGAGTTTATGGATATGGCGCGGGGCAAGCATGTTGACGTAGCTAAAGACGTATCTGCTAAGCTTAGCAAGATAAACGATAAGATTAATAAAAACTTCAATAATGTTATAACTGAAGTTACCGAGGAAGGCTCTGTTATCGCAAGTAACGATAAAGTGAAAATAGAGAAATTCCGTCTTATCAACGACTTGGGTAAAAAAGATACTTTTGCTATTAAAGGTTCCAGTAAAATTCATCCGGGAGTGCCGAAAGGGCAGCTGCTTACTATAACTATTGCTAAAGCGGATGTAGGTTCTTCTGGCGGGCATGGAACCGCGCCTGGGATTATGCTTGAGGCTGTCGCGGAAAAATGGATGAAAGCCGCGGAAAGAGGCGAGATAGTGGACTTCTTTATCACTAGAGTTGGAGATGATATATCGGTAACAATTACTCATGATAAGGGTAAAGATAATGAATATATTCACCAAAATATCTGGGATGGTTTTGTGCAGGGAGCAGTTGTCGCTAAGGACCATGGTTTTTATGGAGCCGGCCAGGATCTTTTAGCGGATGCGTTTTCAGGTAATGTAAAAGGCGCCGGTCCCAGTGTTGCGGAAATGGTGATAAGAGAACAAGCAGCCGAAGTGGTGATTTTTACTCAAGCAGATAAAACCGCTCCGGGCGCGTTTAATAAAGGTATCTGGAATATTATTTTTGGCCCAGATACTACCTGGCGTCCGCTGGGTCCCGGAAATTCAGTAGATATAAATGCTGGTATGCTGGATTTTGATCATAACAATAGTGCTGGCAGGCATATTTGGTTAAAAAACAACGATTATGCTGATGCTTATTGGTTTGGTGGGGAACCGGATAGGTACACCTATGATCTTATCAAAGTAGGCGAAGAAGAAATGGCTGCGGTTACAGCTCAGCGTTTAGGTAAAATAGCCGGAGAATATGTAGGAAAAGATGATCCAATGTTTATGATGAGGTCGCAGAAAAAATTTCCTGCTGTAGGAGAAATTACTTCTGCATTTTTAAAGGGAGAATATATGGTTCCTGGCTGGATGAGGGGTTCTAATAAAGGCCCTTTCTTTCCAGTAGCATTAACTGATGCAAAGATTGGTATTTATGATGGGCCTCCTCTTCTGTCAATGTGGAGTTTTAATTTGAATAATGGAAGATTAGAGGGTTTTTATGATTTAATGGCCGCTAATCCCGCAATCAGGTATATTCAAGATCGGCGAGCTGCAGCAGCTTTAAGACAGCTGGAAGAAGGGTTTGGTGAGGGAGGATTGAGATTGCCAGCAACTGAAATAGAGTATCAAAAGGGCCCAGAAATAATTGAAAAAAGACTTAAAGATCGATGGGAAAATTATGTAAGTGAAGATAATATAGAAATTGCGAAGCAAAAAGCTGTAGATGCTGAATTTATTGAAATTGGAAAAAAGGTTACGGCGAATAAAGGAAGGGCAATGCTTGCGGTGGCTCAAGAGTTAACTTGGGGTAAGGATTTAGCGCCTATTGCAAAGTCGTTTCCTGCAGATATCAATTTCGGGATATCAGCTAAGGGGTTAGAAATAAACAAAGCTAAAGACGGTAAAGTTTATACTATTCTCGTGGATCATGAAACTTTGCTTAAAAATAGCCCTGCTGGTATTATGGCTTTGCAGAATATCTCCGAGCAGCTTGGGCAGGGAAATATAAAAATAGTCCTGCATATTAATCGCGATGATATAAAGCCGGAAGAAGTAGAGCAGGCAGTGGCTGCGGATTTAGAGAAGATAAATAAGATAAATGGAGGTTACGCTGAAATAAAACGAGATATGTTTGCGGCAGTTGTGGTGGGAACCAATCCGGAGATAATAGCCAATCAAGTTAGAGAAAAACTTAATACGGCTATTTATCAGGTAATTGGTCCCGAGGAGTATGTTAATCAGTTTGAAGGTAAAATGGTAACGCGCATAGCCATTGACTCGGCTAAAGATGCCGGGACGTCGGATGCAATATCAGTGGCCAAAGCTTTAAAGCTGGGTTTAGAACTTATTCCTGCGGCTGAAGAGGGTAAAGAAGTATCCAATGAAGATGTGAATAAGTTGGATGGGCTTTTCTCTAAGGACACGACAACTGGTAATTTCCATGTAGGAGCAGGTCAATCCGTAACTGAAGTTGAAGCTTCCGTTAACAGATACAAAACTGAAATTACAACAGCTGGTATTGCAATTTAATTAGTTTATCTTTTTAAGCATGGGGCCGGGTTTATTTTCGCGAGAAATAAATCCGGCCCCGGTACAAAGAATAAAATCAATATGGCGCATAATAAGAACAAAAAATGCCTTCATAATTTAATAAATCTAAATCAGCAAAAAACTACATTCAAACTAATACGGAGGGAAAATGTTTATTAAATCGCTCGCGAAAAAGGCAAGGTTCTCAAAGTTAATTATAAGCGTTGTTTTGGGAAGCTTTGTTTTTACCAGTCTGCCTATTAGAGGGGTTTATGCCAGTAATGATAAACTTAGGGGTTCGGCGGCTTTTAAAAACGTGGATCCTAAAGAGAAAAGTATATTTGATGTTTTTCACATAGATTTACATGATCGGGCAAGGCAGGTTATTGCTACTATGCCCAAAGTAAATATTGTTAAGGTCTATAATTATGATAAGAAAAAAGGCGGCTATGATGTAACTTCTATAAATAAAGAAGCGTTAGAGAAACTTTTGATAAGAGACCAGGTTGGCCTTATTGAAGATGAAGAAAATCCCGGGCAATATATCTGGGCGCGTAAGGTTGAAGGGGCGCCTGTTACGAAGAATGGCGACTTGCTTATTTCCGGGAGGATTACTTATCCTACCAATGAAGATGTCCCCTATGATAATGTTGTTCTTAACCGTTACGCTAAAGTTATCCCTTTAACGTATAATTTTTTTAAACTTTATAGCCTTAACGGAGAATTTAAATGGATAAGTGATGTTATTGCCAACTCAAAAGTTCTATTAGTCCCTTCCGGTACTTTAGGCGACAAGCATTTTAGCGCGGATAAAGCTACAAGAACCATAAAAATAGAGAAAGATTTCTTAGATTATCTTATGCAGGGTGGACAGAAACGCGTTGGCATGGGGCTTTTTGCTGCAGCGGCGATTCAATTAAGTGATAAGAATATCTCTCAGGAAGAAGCAGAGAAAATAATGAATAGGATTGCCCAGGTAAGCCTTACGGGTAAAAACCGTTTGGAGGACGCGATATATATTTTTAATCTTATAAAAGAGGTTAACCGTTTATCGCGCACTGAAGGAGCGCGGAAGCTGACCGCGGCAGAGAGGCAGTATTTTTTAATCGATGTTATGGAACGGAATCGCGGACTTGACGGTCGTAAGGCAGCTGAATTATTAGAAAAGGCAGAGATTGGGGATGGCAAGAAGCTTGGCTATTGGGCTAAGGTAACTGCTTTGGAAGCGGAAAAGGATTTAAGAAAGATTCTTGAAAGTCATGTTTCGGAAGTAGTAATGGAAATAGATGCAAAAGATAAAAAGAAACCGCCTGTTTTCAGGTTAAGCGGAGAACATTTAGCCGATGCGAGTTTGATACAGGGGCGTAATATAATTCCGGATTATATTGTCAGTGACCGTGATACCTCATTATTCGGCGGAAAGACCGCTTATACGGGCATGATGCAGTGGTTGCCTGGTGCGATCACTATGCAGATGTTTGCTACTGCCGGGCGCTGTTTTATGGATCTGGTAGAATACAATAATTTAAAGGGCAAATTTACCGAATATGATAAAGAGCTTGTGAATACTTTAGCTAAGATGGAAAAAGAATATAACGAAGATATAAAGTATCTTCAAGGTAAACAGGATGCTTTTGACGCGCGTAAAAGCCGATATGTCCAGGAAAAAAAGGATTTGGTTGCAAGAATCGCGGCTAACTTTCAGGATAGCCTGGATTGGGGAAAAGCCGAGATCCCTCCGCAATTAGCCAAAGAGATAAGAGACAACTTGGATATATTGGCAAAGAGTTTAGGCGTACCCATATACCAGTTGATGTTGGCTATACGAAGTTCCGCGGTAGGCGAAGACAGCGAAACAGCTTCTTTTGCCGGAAGGCAGGATACGTCTTTGTTCGTGTCGTATTTAAGGGAACTATTTAAGAAGATTGATACAACTCCTGAAAGATTCGGATATACTTGGGAACAGTTAAGTAAGGAAGTTTTTCCCTGGTATGATATCCTGAACAGATTACGTCAGGAAGTGGGAGAGCAGGAATTAAATGATGATATGTATGAGATTTTTATCAAAGAATGGCTGGCTAATCAGAGGTCTTTATTCAATGAGCGTTCCATAGAGTATAGGCTGGAAATGAAAATTCCCATATTTACGGAAAAAGCGGCTATGAGCTCGTTATTCCAGCAGATGGCTTTGACCGAATTCGGATTTGTGGCGTTTTCAGTAAATCGGGCATCAGGATATGCGGAAATTGAAGGAGAAATAATAAAAGGACAAACGAATCCCCTTGTTTCCGGCAACGGCACCGGAGATTTATTTTATGTGGAGCTTCAAGGCAGTAAACCTCATAGGCGTTATAAAGCCCCTGAAGAAGGCAGCAGCACTTGGCATGTTCCAGGGATAATGTTTGATATAAATACTTTAAAAGAAAAGCTAAAAAGCGGCGAAATGGATAAAGGGGTCTTTATTTTACCTTTTCCCTCTGAATTAAAAGGTACCCCCGCGGTAAGTGATAGACTTTTACTTACTAATATCGGCCGCGCTCTTACCACCTTAAGCAATTCTTTCGGTATGTTTAGCGACATGGAGGGAGGATTAATTATAAGAAGAGATAAGCTTGGGAATCCAGTCTTTGTTGAAGATCTTTCTGAACCTGACGGTATTGCCAAGGATCATTTAGGCAAGCCGCGTTATCAATATATTCAGTTTATGACCCAGATTAGGCCGGAAACCAAGTTCAATTTTATGGATCCCAATATCATTGAGTTAAATTATAAGCAGGTAACAGAAGATTCAATAAAGAAGGCAAGAGCAGGAGGAAAGGTTTTATATGAGAATCCTCAGGCGCATACCCAAGGAGCTGTAAAGGGAAGAATATATATTGTGGATAAGGAGCATCCGGAAACTTGGGGTAAAACAGTAGGCAGGATCATGGCGACTATGCAGAGCGATCCCGACATGAACGAAATTATGAAAGAGGCTTTGGCAGTAATCGCGGCAGTTGGCGGGAGAAATTCTCATACCATGATTGTAGCTACCGAATACGGCCTTATTGCTATAAGCGGCATAGGCAATCTCGATAAATTATGGGACGGCCGTAAGGTTACCGTTGATGCCGAAGCAGGGCTTATTTTAGACGGCTGGGATTATGATTTGGTTGATGCCGGTAGAAGTTATAATGTTAAGGATTTAGGTATATTGCCTTCAGATTTTTATATAGGCTTGAATATTAATTCCACGCAGCTTGCCCATAAGGCAAGGGCTTTCCGCAACAAGCCTGATTTTTATAGAGTGGGTTTAGGCCGGCTTGAATTATTCCTTGCCGATTTAATCGGAGCCGCCGGAGAAGGCCTGCTAAGGTATGACGCTTATAAAATATACACTTTGATAGAAAAATTGGATAAGGGCCAGGCGAGCCTTGCTGAAAAGATGCTCTTAAACAAAATGCTCAAGTATAAAGGCGACACTGAGTATCTTAAGCCCAATATAAATAAAGGTAATACTATCAGCGTATTTATTGATGGTAAAGAGCGTGTTTATGGAACCGGGCTTGAATTTTATAAGGCTTATATAGAAGATGCGCAGAATCCGCGTTATGATACGCAGAATCCCGCGGACCTTAAGTTAATCAAAATATTCGATGAAATGACTAAAGGGTATTTATTGGGAGAAGAGAGGTATGTTAACCTGATGTCCGGAGGTATTAAGTCGGTGGTTAACTCTTTGGTAGTAGAGCCGTTAGAGATACTTGAATTGGCACAGAGTATTCAGGATGTCGAATTAAGAAAGAACTTGTTGGATATTGCCGATGCGTATAAACAGACATTTGATGAGGCAGAAGGCGCCCTATCCACCAACGAGCTTCTTAAGAAGACAGAAGAGCTAATTAAATCTTATAAAGATAAAGTTTCTAAAAAAGATATTAAAGTTACTGATATGATCAGGCGGCATTTTTACGGAGTATTCTTGTTCCGTTTAGATGACCTTAAAGATGATGAATATGATAAGATTCCCGGTTCCGCGAAAAAGAAAAGCAGAAACTCGATGGCTGGCTATCGGGGAATTAACAGCTTTGTGGATAATCCTAAAGTCACACGTATGCAGTTGAAGGCAATAAAAAAAGTAGTGGATTTAGGGGCGCGCCGCGATGAAAACGGTAATCCTATTGGACCGGGAAAATTCAGGATAGGGATTTTTGCGCCGATGGTTTATGATGCTGGACATGTAGAGCAAATGAATAAAATTTGCGATGAGTCCGGTTTGACCTCAGACCGTATCCTGCGTGGAAGTATGATTGAAACACCTCAATCCGTGGAATTATGGGATCTTTTGGAGGCAGGTATAGATTTTGGTTCGGTTGGTTCCAATGATTTGACCCAGTTTAACTTTGAAGTAGATAGACAAAATGCCGCGGTATATTTTAATAGCATCAGCGAACGCAGCATCCAGAGTATACGCGCCCTGATTAGTTTGGTTAATACGATTAAAAGGTATAACCAGGAAGTAAGAATTCCCAAAGGGCTTAAGCCATTTACTATTGGTTTTTGCGGTAACTGGCCGGCAGTTGACCCAGCCGGAGCGTTGGTGCTTTATCTGTTGGGGTATGATTCTGCTTCTATTACTATCCCGAGCATAGACAGGACTACCAATGATCTTTATACGTTGCTCAACCATCTTCTTGGCCACGATGAATCAGGATTACTAAATGAGCCGGAGAATAAGGAAGCATTGGTTAATAGCCTGTATGAATTGATAGCCGATAAATCTAAACAGGAGGGGCTGCCTAAAAATCTGGTGGATATGCTTCCTTTCCTGAAATTGGTTCTGGATAACAGGGACTTTGAGATATACAAGCAAATAAATCCCGGTGCCAAGCCGGATATTAAGACAGCTTTTGCTAAGGGTTCAATTTCGGCGTTTCATTTACAGCTCCCGTTTCATTATCAGCTTTTTGCTGAATATGATAAGGGATCAAAAGGCGATTTGTTTGTTACTGATTCAGAAAATAGCCTTTATGAAAAGATTGCCAAGTTAAAGGCACAAAATAAACAATATAAAGCAGAATTTGACCAGCTTAAGGAACAATCAAAGACGGATGGCGAAGAGATAGAAAAGGGACTGGATGCGATAGCAACTAAAATCCAGGGGATTAACAAGGAAATAAAAGATGCGGAATACAATCTATCGAGTATTGCCTTAAGAAAAACAGTTGAGGGTTATTTGGAGGGTGTAGGCGCAGATATCAGCCAAGTTGACGCAGGAAAAAAATTCTATGTTGCATCTTTAAAGAAATACTGGAGGCAGCAGGCTTCAGAAGCAAGAGCCAGAGGCGAGAAGTTTATTATTGAAACCTCTAAAGAACCCGGTGATTATCTTAAGCTTAAATTAGGCGGAGAAAGATACGAATTACCCAAAGAGCCAAACCCTGATTTAGGCAATCGCGGAATGAAAAAGGTGCTTAATCCCGATAAGAATATCTTTCTGTGGGAGTTAGAGGCGATTAAGGAATTGAGAGATGAAGGCTTTGATAATATCGCGCTTGCTTTATCCAAGGTACGCGAGCCATCTGAAATCGATGATACGCGTTCTCTTCTGAATGAATTGGGGATAACGGGCCTTCCTTTGGGAATGGTTATTAATAGCCCCAATAATATTTTCGCTTACGATTATTATCTCGCTAAAGAAAGAGGAGTTAGTTTTCTGCTTTTAGATAGGGAAGCAAAAAGGGAGTTAGCTGAGGCAAAAAGAGGCACAGAATGGGATAATATAAACGCGGAACTGATTACCGATAAAGACGTGGATAAATCTTTAGCTGCTGTAACTATCCCGGTAACTAAAACTGCCGCTGCAGAATATGGCGTAACCCTTTATTTAACTGAAAATCCAACAAATACAATACAAAATGTTTATGCATTTAACAAAGTTTTTTATGCGGATACTAAGTCCCATAATAACTTCGGGACAGGTTATGCTGATGTGGTGGGAGCAGTAAAAGATTTAAAAGATAAAGATGAAGGCGGTAAAGGCGCCTTGCTTATAAAAGCAGGTGTAATTATTGAAAATGCAGGAAGCATTGCTGCGCTTAAAGAATGGAAAGGGGTAAATCCTGAATTTAAAATCGCAGTGTACGCAAAAGATAAATCTGAATTGGACAAAATTATACGCCTTGGGAACTTGGCAGATATTATCATAATAGGAGTTGATGCCGCGTTGGAGAAATTAAACACCGGATACGGGATTGGTTTTGACCGGATTATGATAATAACTTCTAAGATAGAACTGCAAGATGAGGTATCTAAAGCGGTTGGGTTAAACCCCGGTTTAAGAGCAGTGACCGTAGATGCGCCAAATGTAACTGAAGAAACCATAAAGAATGGAGAAGCCAAAATTAATCCAATGTCCATTGTTTTTGCTAAAGCAACTGCGCGTATTTTTCAGAAGGAATCCACGGTGGTGGAAAGATATAATGATTTTATCGAACAACAAACTATGCAGATTGCCGATAAAAATAAATATAATCAACTTCTTGATTTAAGTGGGCAGATATCCGTGATTCCATCGATAAAGGCGATTGAGGAAGTAGCCCAATTGCAGGAAAAATACGAAATAGCCCTTGAAGCCGTAGGCATCAGCGGGTAGAGTAAAAAATTATAAATAGGAGGAAGGAAAAATGTTTATACAGTTTCCCAAGAAAACATTATTTTCGAAACTCATTTCCGGGATTATAGCGGTAAGTTTTATTATTACAAGCGTTCCGGTGAGAAGCTATGCTAATTCGGATAAATTGCGTAGATCGGCGGCAACAGATGGAAAACGTGATGATAGCGTTAAAAAAATTAGCGCAGAATTAGAAAATGCAAGCGAAGTAGAAGTGCTTGGCGAACTAGTTAATTTTAGTAAGAGGGCTGGTTTTGATTTACAGATAAATCAAAAAACCGGAAAGCTTACTTTCCCATCAGGATTCAAAAGCGAAGGTAAATGGACAAAAGTCTATAACGAGAAAAATATAGCTATAAGTTTTGTTCCCGAAAATTCAATTAATACTCTTAGCGATCCGCAAAAACAATATTTCGGATTCCGCGATGTTTTCAATAAGGCTGATGAAGCTAAAATAAATGAATTGGGGCTAAGGTATGATATTACGGTTTTGCCTCCGGGAAAATCTTTTGGAAAACAATTGAACGCTACTCAAGGCCATGAACATCCGGTATCAACCCAAGGCGATACGTATCCTGAGATTTATGAAGTTATGTATGGAGAGGCACTATATGTTCAGCAGAGTATAAATAAAAATGAAGAAGGTAAATTAGAGGTTATAGCTACTTTTGCCAAAGCAGGCGATAAGGTTGTTTTGCTTCCCGGCTATTCCCACCGCACAGTTAATGTAGGGAATACTTACTTAGTTATGGCTAATTGGATTTCTAATGATGTGGGGGGTAAAAATAGTATTCCCGGTTCAGCAAAGGTCAAACCTATTTTTGCTAAGATTGAAGAAAAACACGGCTATGCATATTTAATTGAAGAAGAAAATGGAAAAATTATCTTTCGCCCTAATCCCAGCTATGCCGGTACATCCGCTGTTTTAAAACTGAATACTCCTATTGAGAGCATCTCTGAAATTGGGCTCGACAATAAGGTGCCTATGTACGGCCTTATTCGTGACGCAGTCAAAGCCAAAACACTTAGCTCATTTTTAAAATTAACGCAGGGAAAAGGTTTTGGGCCCGTTTTTGCCTCTGCTTTCAAAGAGTTGGCTCCGGTAGAAGTTCAGGCTCGTAACGTGCTGGTTTTAAATGATGCCGTTGCTGCTGCGCCGGTTTCTGCTCCAGTTAAACCCGCTCCGGCTACAATTCCGGCACGAATAATTCCTGCCGCTGTTAGCTTAGTTCCTCAAATTTTAGTGTTGGACAATGAAGTCACGCTTTTTAACGGAGCAAATACCGGCGCCCATAATATTGGGCATGCCATGCTCAATAAAGCTGACGGCGCGTTGTATAACCATTCCGAGCCGCGAGCGCGGCTGGAACTGTCAATGTCAAATTTGCTGAAAAGCATATTGCGTGATTCCGGGATTGTTTATTTAACCAAAAAAGAGGAAGAAGCAAAAGCAATAAAAGATAAAATACAGAATAATTTCATTAGTTCTCTGAAAGTAGCGGCAAATCTGGATGTGTTAAAGTTGCCTGAAAACGAGAAGAATAAAGTTTTGTCCTATCTGGAAAAAATTTATTCAATTGTTAATGAGATTGATGATTATCAGGATAAAGAAATTGAATTATTAGCCCGTAGCCTCGTCAATAAGATTGTAAATGTGCAGTTGAAAGATTTAATCGCCCGCAGTAAGGCAAAGGGTTACCCGATTAAGCAAACTGTTCTTTGTGTCGGAGAAACGAAAGCGCAGTATCTTCTGGATAGAACTTTTAAAGGGGAAAAAGGAAAAGAAGTTTACGACAAGTATTTGTCTGAAAATACCAAGAAAATACTGGCCGAGGATTTAACTCAAATATTAGATGGTATAACAAAAGAAGATGCTGATCTGATTGGCTTAAGAATAGCTTATGAGCCGCGTTGGGCGATTAACACCGGTTTAACTCCTTCTGCTCAAGAAAATAAAGATGTGAAAAAGTTTATTAAAGATACTTCGTCCGGTATTTTCCAAAATAATCTGGTTTTAGATTTAGATTATGGCGGAAGCCTGAATGCTAAAAACGCGGAGGAAATGCTGGCCATATTCGATGGCGGTTTAATCGGAGGCGCGGCTAAAGATCCCGAGGTAATTGGTAAAGTTATTAAGGAAGCGATAAAACAGGGCCAAAAGAGGGGTAAAGTTCTGACTATCGGGATGAACTGGAAAGCCGAAGATCAGGAAACTGGTTTAAAGCCGCTAGCCGAGTTCGAAAAAATATTTAAAAGTACAGATTTAAGCAAAGTTCGGATTGTTATTTCTACGCCGCAGGTTCCGGTTGTAAAATCGAGGATGGCGCAGTTAACCCAATCAGGGGCATCGTCAACATTCTCGCCGGATTCTTTGGGCACAACAGTTGCAAAAGCCGCTGAAGAGGTGGGCTCTGGATATACTAAAGATATTTTGGTTTCTAATAATAAATTAGAAGAGTTTTTCAAAGAAAAAACTAAAGAAGGCGACACTTATCTTTTCTTAAAGAAAGGCGATAGAATTTTTGCCTTGGCCAAAGAAAATGCTAACGACCAGACATTAATAACTATTCCTTCGGCAGAATTAAAAGATAATTCGCTAATGCAAGATGAATATTATGCTAACTTACTGGAATATACTTCTATATTAACTACAAAGACCGGAAAAGGTTTAGAGCTAATTACCGTTGCTGGTGAAGAATTGAAATTGAAATCTTTCTTAAGCAGAAAAGGCCCTACGGCAAAGACAGGGCCAAATAGCCCCAATGTCGTAGAAGAGAATTTTGTTTTAGGAAATTTAATTGGTATAAAACGATGGATGGGCACTGGGCTTCTCAAAGATGAATTTTTCCAATTTGAATTCAAATCCGGTTTAGCCCAGAAAGGTGCCAGGCCGACACTGTTAACTTTTAAGAAGAGCAAAAACAAATCAGCCCGGGGATGGTCAGCTATTGTCCAGCCAAAATATACCCATTTAATATTCGGATTTGGCACGATTGGCAGCGATGTGGCAAAGAAGTCCCGCGAGCTGGGATTTAATGTTGTGACGGTAAACCGTTCTGCCAATGAAAAAGCCGGCTACGCCCAAAGCCTTGGTATCCCTCTTTATTTATTGAGCCCGGATGATAAAAAGGCTTTTGATAAAGCAAAAGTTGGGACAGAAGGTATACTGGAAGATCTATTAAAAAGCGGAGAAGTAGATTTAATTACCGATGCTACCGATGGAGAGACAGAGGATCCCCAGACAAAAGAAGAAATAACGGTAGCTGCCTATAATACAAAATATATTTATAGTAAATATCCAAACATTAAAATAATGTATGAAGGCGCGGAAGATCCTAAGATTGCCAATAAATTTTTTGACAGCGGCACGCTTAATGTGTTAAAAGTTCCTTATTCGAAAATAATGGGAGGAGTAAATAGCCTTTTCTTTCCTTCGTGTAATACTACCGGACAAGGTTTTATTTTGGATAGGGTAACCGCTAATAGTAAGGATTTAGTGGTAAGGGTAACCACGGGCCGGAGAGCAAACGATCCCGGTCAAAAAGGCAAATTATCTCCTGATGGCACTGCCGTAGAGACAGGTTATCATCACGCTGAAGATTATTTGGAAGGACGGGAAGCGTATTCTGAAATTATCAATGCATTCAGAAAGGGAGCTAAGAATAAACCTTCCTTAACCACAGACGCAAGTAATACTCATTTGACAAAATTCCATATTACAGAAATGTGGATCAGCGGTTTTGATAAAAAGACGGATAAAAGATTAACAGCCGAAACCGTGAAGAAATTTTTAAGCGAGGAGTCAAGGATAGCTTTAGTGGATTTTAAGAAAGATAAATTTGACGCTACGCTCCTGCTGGATATTTTATTTAATAAACTTTCGGTTATTCATCCTTTTACACCGATAGTTCAGGTTTTAGACTTACCCAGCGGAGATGTTAAAATTACGATGGCGGTTCCGCAGGAATCTATAGTTATACCTAATAATATGAACGGTATCCACGCGCTTACCGGTTTGTATGAGAGAGAAGCTTCAACAAGGTTGGTAAATGATGTTATGCAGTTAGCCGAAATCTCCCAGGCAATTGAATCCACGCTTCCGCTTAAGAGCGCACGCGTAAAAGCCAAAGAATCTAAAGAGGCAGAAGTACCCGCTATAGCCGGAGTGATTACGTATACCAATAAAGGATTAGAAGATTTCAAGTCTCCTGACGGTAAACCGGTTTATGCTACTTTAAACACGGATGTTGGTGATATTGAAGGGGAAAAGGTTTCAGATAAGCAGGATAAGAAATTGATTGAAGGTTATGATAATCTGGAAAGGCTTTCTAAAAATAATGCGCTTTATATTCTTGGGCATAATGGAAGGCCTGCGGGTAAGTATGTAGAAAAACTAGGCTTGTTTGGTATTGCAAAATGGTATGCTTTTCAGAGGGCACAAGTTTACGGCCAGGGTATAGAAGAATATATCGGTCAAAAAGACGCCAATGGAAGGTTTATTGAAGCCAGCTATTGGATTATTAAGAATTACCGGGGTAAAGGAGATGTCAAAGTATGGTTCTTACCGGATACCGATGAAGCAAGTATTATTCGGGACGCCCAAATAATCAAGGACTTAAAACCAGGTGATTGGGCAATAGCCGAAAATCGCAGAATGGATATACGCGAGCAAGCCGGCGACCCAGCCGGTGAAAATCCAACGGCTGATCCTGTATTACGTGAAGCGGCGATAAAAGATATGCTTTATCGCGGCGGGCAGGAGTTACTGGTTGGTCCTACCGGTTTTAATTTTGGCACCGCAGACGTGCATCGTTTTGATGCGCGAATCACCGCGGCGGGTAAATATATACTTTTAGCTACCGGGCCAAACGTAGCTGAATTTGTGGGCCGAGTTAATAAAGTCAGGGCATTAATTGAGGAAGCGCATAAAAAAGGCGCAGCGGCATTTGTTGTTTCCGGCTTAAAGAAAGATAAAATAGAACTGCTTTTGAACGCGATAAACAACGTGTTGCTTAAAGGTGATAAAGTAATTGTTGCCGGAGCAATTAACGCCTATCCTTTAGCCGCAGAAGGAAAAACTACCGGAAAAATGGAAATTAAAAAAGACGCTCTGGAGATGTGGAAAGAAGTAGTCCAGGCAGCAAAAGCTAAAGGCATTGAAATATATTATCCCAAGGCTCTAAAGGTAGTGAAAGATTTAAAGACGGCAAAAAAAGAGGATATTTTAACTATTCAGGACGGGAATATTCCTGAGGGTTATGTGATTGGCGACCTCGATGGCCAAGCGCTTACGGAAATATTCAACATCCTTGGAGACGGGAGCGTTAAATTGGTCTTACAATCAGGGCCTGTCGGGCCGTTTGATCTGAATGATCTTCTTGCTGAAGGTAGTAACGAATTCCAGCAAAGATTAGCGAAATTAGCGGCAGAAAAAGTATCTGTTGGATCTGATAGCCAAAAAGCCAATAAGAAAGCGGGTGTTGAAGGAAAATTCACCCAGTATACCGATGGCGGCTCATTCCTTGATGCATTAACCTGCCCGATAGGCGAAGATTGTCCTGCTATTGCGGCATTAAAAGAGTCAGCAAGGGTACATTCTAAGTTGTCAAATACTGCAGTGGGCAAGAAAGAAGCATTAAGCATTGCTAAAATCATTCCTTCTCAAACTACTGCCTTAGGTTCTCCTACAGTCAGGTTGGATGTTGAATTAACTGGCGGAGCAAAAGGCCATTTTGTGGTTCCGGCAGGAACCTCTACCGGCGAGGACGAAGCAAAGACTGTCGGCGTCGAAAAGGCTCTTGAGAATTTAGTTAAAATTCAAAATGAAGTAACTAAGAAAGGCTTAAGGGCTGATCAATTAGTTGAAATTGGACAACTTATGTTGAGTATGGGTAAAGACCAATTAGGCGCAGAAGCCACGTTGTCTTTTCAGATGGCCGCAGCTTGGGCAGCAGCCAGTCAAAAAGGTTTGCAGCCTTATGAGTTCATTCGTGAACTCGCTCCTGATCTTGCCTCTAAAGGTGTGCCGGTTACTAAGATACAATATAATATCACCAACGGTGGTGCGCACGCTGACAATAGCTTAGATATGCAGGAATTTATGATTGTTGCTAGAGGTAAAACTACAGCTGAATCAAACAAGATGTGCGATGAGATAGATCGGCAACTTGGCCTTATTTATCAGGCCTTGGGTTTAAAGGCTGACCCTGATGATAAGGGCGTAGGGAGTTTACGTGGTAAAGAAGGCGGTTATAAAATAGAGGATCTGACTTTAGAAAAATTAGTGGACATTTATGCGCATGCGGATAGCTACAAAATCGAAAATTTGGATATATCCGCTTTAAAAGAACAAAATGTTGGTGTCCATGAATTTGTTCTAAATTGTTTATTAGCCGCTATTCAAAATGCCGGTTATGAACCATCTACTTCCGGAGAAGCCGGAACTGCTGCATTGGCGTTGGATGCCGCGTCTACTTCTATGTTAGTTGAGGGTAATAATAACCTTTACAATTTTGAGGGACGCCAGATAACTTCGGAAGAATTAGTCAAAATATACGGGGATTGGGTTAAAAAATATCCGATTGATTCTATTGAAGATGGTTTAGGCGAAAACGATTGGGAAGGATGGATGAATCTCATTGGAGCAATCGGGGATGATACCTTACTAATTGGGGATGACCTTCTTGTGACTCAAGGCGGCCGGTTACAAAAATTCATTCAATTACTGAAAGATAGAGGATTTATTGACGAAACAGGCAAGGTTACGAAAAATCTAGCGATCCTGATTAAGTTGAATCAGAATGGATTTTTGACCACGGGTATTGATGATCCGGAAAAAGGCTATTTGGGAACTTTAGAAGTAATCCGGATGGCTAAAAAGCATGGCATAGATTGGGTTGTATCGCATCGCTCTAAAGAAGCCGGGCCCGAGGAGAATGAGGTCTCTATTGCCGAGCTTGCCGCAGGTACGAATGCTTACGCGCTAAAATCAGGAGACCATGTGCAGGCAGTGCGTGCGGTCAAAGAAGATCGTTTAGCAGCAATTGATGTCTTTGAAAGAACCAAAGCGATTGAAAAAGAAGCCGGAGCATTAAAAACAGATAAAACACAGTTTGAAACTCAAGATTAAAAATAAGAATACAGGAAACTGTTTCGCAGGTAATCGGGAAATGGGGTTCCTTGTTTATGAAAGAAGAAAAAGGATTTAGAAGCGCCTGGCAGGGAAAACTCTGGATGAGGCCAGTTGCCTTATTAGTAGTGGCTGTTTTTTTGCCTCAGCAGTTGTGTTTCGCCGGGATTATCGAAGATCTTAAATCCGGTCGGCCCCCTAGTCAATTAAGCATTAAGTCTGCGGCCGAATATTATAGTTCCACCGCCCAGTCTTACGTCTCCAAAGCCCAGAATACCTATACCGCCGCAACTAATGTCTATAGCGCAGTCAAGTCTGTTACTGGAATATCCCCAAGCGATTTTATTTCTTCCCCAACCAGCGTTATCGTCAGCAAGTTAGGCATAAACGCAATTAATAACTACAGGAATTTGCCGGCTAATAATCCTCAGAAGTATTCTCAGCAATCTACGCCTATACAATCTCCCGTACGTTCTCAAGCCTTAAATTCCTCCATTTCTTCTTTGCCCGCGCTTTCAACTCAAAATACGCTTTCTTCCGGCACCTCTTTAAACAATGGAATAGTATATAATTTCGATAATGTTCCTAAATTAACTAATGCAAAATTAAGACCGGAACAATTTACCGATAGGACTATTCCTTTGGGGGACACTACTCGTTCAAAGCCACTGCCGCTGTGGAGTCCGGCTGTTATGATAGCGGGTAGTGTGGCACATGGCTTGACGGGTTTTGTTGAAGGAATGGATGCTTTGGCGGGGCTTGAGTGGTGGGCAATAGGCCAAGGGAATTTTTATCAAAAAATAAAGAGTAATAGTTATCTTCCCAACTTATATGGACATTTTAAAGTAAATAATATTGATAAACCTCAAATTAAAATATATGGAGAGAAAGATTATTATAATTCGGTAAAGCCAACAGAAGAAACTCTTGGATTTATCGGTACTTTATTTGTTGGCGGTGGAGAAATTAAAACCTTGGGGATAACGGGAGATTCATTAAAGATAGCAAGAGAGGCAGATTTAGTAAGTGATACTACAAAAATCAACAGCATTACAAAATTGACTGAAAATATCGGGTTCAAGCAAGGTGTTGATTATCTTAGCAAAGGTAGGAAATTGTTGTTTGATAACCGGATTGTCAGGCCATTGGCTAAATATACAGGATATACTATTTTGGGCGCGGGCGTTTATAGTTTATTCTTTAGTTCTCCTGAGTTTAGAATGTATAATTCCAATAATGGGCAGATTGGTGATTTAACTAACGATTTTAGCAAAATACAAAATTCTTTTACTCTCGGAAGCCTTAATACCCAAAGATCTGAAGCGCTGGTCGGTGATTTATTAAACACATTTTCCGCTAATCCAGCTACACAAAACGATGTGAAGGTTTTCTTAGAAAGTAAATACCCTGATATCAGGTTCGATGATCAGAGGATATTATCCGATCTTACAAAAATAGCTTCGTTGAATAATGAAAACACTGCCTTAAAAAGTAAAGTCAACATTGTTGAAAAGGTTTTATTTATACCGGATTATATTACGGTCAAGTATAAAGATACCTCCTTATCCATACCTTCAATTCCTGCTATTGGATATGGTATTTCAGAAACAATCAGTGGAGGGATAAATAGTTTAGGTTTCCCTAACGCGGCTAGTTTTGTCAAAATGGTAACTTCTTTTAATCCTTTGACCGGCCCTTCAATTGGCTCATCAATTGGCAGCGATCCCGCCCAGGGATGGAATGGTATCGCGAGTTTCTTGGCAGGTATGCCCGAAAAAACGATTGGGCTGCGCCAGGGGTCAACTATAGACCGTTTATCAACAGGCGATTTTATCGGCCTTGCGCATAATTTCTTAGGGCCGATTCCAACTTATTTTGGATATTCAACGGGCCCGGATTATCATGCTAATTTTGGAGATATCGGAGGAGGCTTAGGTACTGCTTTTATTATATGGAGCGGTGGCAGAGGGACAAAAGGAGTTGCCGGAGATATTAAAATAAATACAGGTTCTTTTCTTGATAATATTAAACCGAAGGTAAGTTCATCTTTAGCTAATTATCCTCAGATTAATAAAGTTGTAACGCATCCAAGTTTTGTGCCCGCAGTTTCTACGGCAGCAATGGTGGGAATACCAGCCGTATATGCTTCCTATCAAGGTTGGCAGGACGGAGGCATTGGAGGTTTAGGCAAGCCGGCTGCTGCCGGAATGGTTTTGTTTGGCCCCTCTTTTATCAAGAACAAAGTTATGCCTTCTCAGCAGGGCGATTTTTCAATAAATCTTCAGGGTATAAAAGAAGAAAAAGACATTGGTCTTGATAACGCGCTTAGTTTGTTCGAGCAAGAATTAGGAAGAGAAAACATTCTAAACAAAAACATTGAAAGAACCGGGAGGCCTTCGGCATATCCAGAAGATAATCTGGTATCTCATAATAATATATTCAAGATTACATCCCAACTTCTTGATGCCAAGGTCGGCGAACCTATTATATTGATTCCGGTCATGACTTTGCCCGCTTTTAATTATAATAATAATGGCCAGGATCTCTCGAAATATACAAAAAAACTTTTGGATTTCCAGAAGATTTATCAGATGGAACGGAAAGAGAAAATCACAAAAGAAACTTCTCCGGAAATTTTACAGCAGAAATTTAAAAAATACGGGGTCAATCAGGACGCTTATAATGAATATGGTTTTCATAGGAATGAATTTAAGGCAATGGGCGGCGATTTTGAAAACTTTATAGCTAACTTGGGCATCTATGAGAGGAAAGGAGCTTGGGCAGCTGAAGTCGAAGGTTTCCAGATAGTTGAGGCAATCCATAAATTGGAAAGAGGGCAATCCCTGCCGGATAATCTTAAAAGATATGAGGCGTTCGCCTCTATTCATATTGAGAACAATAGGATAAGAAGAAGCATTAATGAAAAACCTCTGGAGTATGACCCGCTTTCAATAGGGCTGGGATGGAGCGAGGTTAAAGACTTGATATCTTCTAATAATAACAATCCTTCCAAGACAATCTATGACTTGGCCTGCGCGGGCGGAAAAACTGAAGAGGCGGCAATAGTAATGAGGTTCTTATCAGATAATTTTCCGAAGGAGGAGATACTCTACCATACATCTGAAGATAAATTAGTAAATGAATTCCTTGCCAAGCCGATTTTTATCGGGGCCAAGGTTAATAAGGTTGAGCCGGGAACAATCTCATCCCGGCGCTATCCTTATAAAGAGGGCATCAACGTTTTTGATAATCATACTCTTTTAGAGTTGACCAGCACGAAATATCTTGGCCGGGATGGCTATAAAAGCTATATTAAGGGCCGGCATTTGTTCACCGATGAACCTCAAGCGGCAATGCAGTCCGCGGATTTAGTCAAAAGCCATAAAGGTTTACTGCAGCCGTTCTGGAAATTAGTTTACCGGCAAAGAAATGAGCATATTTATAAGAGCGTAAACGGATTATGGGAAATCACCAGGCGTAAGCTTGGCGCGGAATTAAACAGGGATATTTCTCTCAATGAATTGAAAAACAATGAGATAACCGCGGAATTATTAAAAAAAGGCATAATCAGAAACGAAGGATATGGAAGGCTGGTGTTTAATTCTGAAGTTAAAAAGATGATAATGGAAGAATATAAAAAATCCACATACCTTGATAAAACAGGTGCAAGAAGATACTATGATTACGGGGAAGATATGGGTAATGTTATGGATATCCTTGCGGGTATGGTCGCTAAGAAAATGGCCAAAGATTATTATATATATAAAGTGGGCGAGTATTGTATAGGTGAGGCTAATACAGGGGCGCAAAGGCCGCGCACTCATTTTGGCGGGCAAGGAGAAGGAGCCTTAAACAATTTGCAGGCCCAGATGATGGCGGTAAAACATGGCTGGGATTTTAAGTCGTTTGAAGAAGTTTTGATGGATAAAACAAAACACGCGGCCAATTATGTGCAGGCTTTGGAAGATGCAAAGAGTGTTTCCGGTTTTAGCGGGACAGCCCCTGCTTATGAGCTTAGCTTTGACAGATTAAAGATTCCGGTCAGGCAAATCGGAAGGAATTATAATGATATGGTAAAAGAAAAAACCAGCGTTTTAGCCAAGATCCAGCCTGCCGGAGATCATTCTCCAGTTAATGACCCCATGGCTAAGCCGAAACTCATGGCTAAGCCGAAACAGGTTACCTTAGATAAATTTGATATTATTCTTCCTGATAAGTCGATTTCAGGGCCGAAGTATGCTGGTGATGTTAAGGTTAAATATAGGACTTCATCGCCAAAAGTGAATAAAGATAAAACCGCCGGGGATATTAAAGAAGCTTCTAATGCTGAAATCATCAGGGATGATGTAGCGGCTGACGCAAAAACCTCTCTTCGGCTTGGGTCTGCGAGCGATGCTAAAGAATTAAACGCTGCTTATAAGCAGTCTATTGACTGGCAAAAGCAGACTAAATTAGATTCTGATTTTGCTTCCAAGGATTATAAGACAATATTGCCCCGGGATATAAAAGTTAATTTAATCACCTATAACACGGTGCAAAATATACGGCAAATATCGCAGCTCCCGGAAGATTTAAAAGATAAGTTTATCGAGATGCTATTGGCTGACAGAGGTAAAGGATCCCTTAAGATAAAGACGCGCTCTGAAGCTTTAGAATTTATAACGCGTAAACCAGATATAGCTTTAGCAAAGCTTAAGGAATTCGGCGCTGATTTGGATATCATCAATTACCAGCAGCAATACATTAAATTCATCACAGACCGAAAGAATAACCCTTCTCAAAAGCGCATACTTTGGATGCAAGGGTTGATTGAAGGCTCGAATGTGGCGGCTAAGATCGCGGGAGATGAAAGTGAGGCTAAGATGTTTCTTTTTGGGCTTCAACCCGAAGCTAATGTGCTTCAGGCAGGAGAGAGGGTGGGGATGATACCTTCGGTAGCCAGACGAAGAATGACGGGCGAGTATAAATGGATAGTTCGTTTAGATGACCTGCTGTTAACGAGTAAAGAAAGAGATGCTTTATCCAGGGCGAAAACTGAGCAGGAGGCGAAGGATATTTTATTTGAAGCATCTCAAAGATTACAGCTGGAAATTAACCTGCAGAATATTTATAAGGTTAAACATACGGATATGTCTCCTCTTGAAGCGGCACGGAATGTAAATAGTTTTATCCGCAAGACAAAATGGGATTATAAGAAAACAGGAGCTACGACAGTAAGTTTTGATTCAGTTTTTACGGCAATGCAAGCCATGAAAGATGAAGATATAGGATTATTGAAAAGCACATTTAATCGTTGGGTAATTCCTGGATCGAATGTCCTTAACCATGAAGGAGCGGCTTTATTTGATTTAGCGAAAAGATTGATGAGTTTATCTAAGGAAGAAAAAATAGCCTTAAGAAATCTTGGTTTTTCTAACATAAATAATCGGCTTCCGGCAGACGGCAGGCCATCATTGCGCCAAGCCCTTAAGATAGCTGAATTTTTATATCAGAAGGATTTAGTGTATTTTGATATCGATACTAATGAGATATTAAAAGGGCAGTTAGGCAGGCTTGTTTCTGTGGGAGGATTGATCAATAGTTTTGGCATTAAAGTTGAGCCCGAAGAAATAAGCTATTTAGTCAATACGGTAAAATCTGATTTTGCTGTGTATAATTTAATCATCCGGAAGTTAACTACGGCTAAACCCGTATTATCCCAGAAATTAAAGAAACAGCTTGAGCCAGTTATTGAAGCAGAAAATAAATTAAGCCGGACTAACCAGAAAATAAACTCTATTTCATCAGCTATTATGCGGCAACCCAAACAGAGTTTTTCCAGAAATCCTTTTAGCTATACGTCCTATAATTTGAATATTCTAAAATACAAGATTTCTTCTAAATTTTATGAACGTCGCTTAAAAAAGATAACAGAGATAGGCGTAAAGGCAATAACCTTAGCTGATATAGATAAAGTCAGTGGACTTTCAGCGGCAAATTTCGCTCTTTTACTGGCTCCTAATTTGAATGAGATAACCAATGAAGAGCTCGGCGCGGTTGAAAGAGTAGATAAGTTTTTATTAAGCAGCGAAATAAATAACAAGGTGGATAGAAACTCCATTTCATTAGGAGAAATAATGAATTTAGCTGCTGGAAAGATGAGTGTGGCTGAATTTGTTGCCACACATTTTAGAGAGTCGGATATAAAACAATATGCAAGGTTGATATTTGGTTATGAAGATGCTTTAAGAAAACATATGTTGTCTTATATTCAAACATTAAATGGGAAAGTAGATAAAAATATTCAGAGCTTGCAGGAGGAAATCTTAGCTAAAAATTTAGGTATTAATTTTAACGCTCAGCTTAATCTGAAGCAACTCAGAGGCTTGTCGGCAGCCAAAGTTTCCGATGAATTGTTATTGAGAATTTATCTGGGGTTTGGAGTTTCTGATGAAGAGATCGAGGGCATTATTTTGGACGAACAGATAGAAAATACTGTTTCACAAGAAAAGATAGAAGTTTCGGAAGTCTTATCCGAATTGGCGCATCTTATAAAATTGAAAGGAACGGGCATAGCGATAGAAGAAGTGAAATTAAAATATCAAAATCATCCGGAGGTAGTAAATGAAGCAGTGAAGCAGCTTAACATCGCTACCGAAGCGATTGGTAAAATACCTTCTTTAAGAAAGTTTAACCAGTTTTTTAACGAGAGGCCTTTAATAACAACGCCCGTAGATATGAGCCTCGTAAGAACACCGGCAGAAATTTCTGCTCTACTACCTGAACCTTCGTCTCTGTCTGCCCCGGTAGATGCCGCCATATTAGCAGTAAAAGAGGCGAATAAGGGTAAATAATGTTATCCTTCCACGGATTCTTCTCTCAAGAAAAACATTCTTATTGGCTAAAAGTTAAAACCAAAGATTGCGCAGGTTAATAAAATTATATGGGCTTGGATTCCGTAAAGATCTTTGACGGCGCAAATAATATATTGAATAATTCAATAAAGAGAGATAATATATACGTAAGTTAATCCGGTTCAGCAGGTTAACTTTAACCGCGCGAAATAAAAACTATGGCTGGGAACTGTAGGGGTTGAAAAAAAGAAGGGGGATAGGATATGAACGATCGTCGGATCTTTGAGAGATTCGGGAAAGAATTTTCCGCGCGATTTATAGGTTTAGACGGAAAAGAAGGGATAGCGCAGACTTTTGATGTGAGCGCAAAAGGCTTGGGGTTATCAACCGGTAATGAGCTGGAACCGCAGGCTCCTTTAGAGATTTGGCTGGATGTTCCCGGCAGCACTGATCCGCTATATACAAGAGGGCAGGTCGTCTGGTCAAGGTTGGCAGGGGCAATGGGCTGGCACTCAGGTATTGAGCTGGAAAGAGCAGATCTTATGGGGATTTCCCGTTTGTTGCGGGCTTGACCCATTTTTATAATCTATTCCTGCGGGATAAAATCTCCCACGACAAATGAAGGAGTATGAGGATATTGTTTAAGAACGCGCTTCTGGGTATTTTTGTGTGTTTTTCAATTTTAGGTTGTTCAGGCCAAAAAAACGCTTCAAAGCCTATCATTACCGTCTGGCACTGGATGACTGACCGCGACGCAACCTTCCAGGAATTAGCAAAGAAATATGAAGCCTTTTCCGGCATAAAAGTAAATTTTGAGCTTTATGCCCCTTCGGAAGCTTATTCCCAAAAAATCCGCGCGGCTGCGCAAGGCGTAAACCTTCCGGATGTTTTTGGCATTTTAGGGGAAAAGAGGGATTTCGCCTCTTTTATTAAAGCCAATCACATTTTAGATCTTACCTCCTATATGGAGGCCAATAATAATAGCTGGAAGAATAGTTTTTTTCCCAAGGCGCTGGCAGTAGATGAGTTTACGGCGGCTAATAGCTACGGGATAAATCCCGGAATATTCGGGGTGCCGATAGATGTTATGACCATTCAGATGGTCTATAATAAAAAACTTTTTTCCCGGCTGGGCTTAGATCCGGGCCGGCCTCCGAAAACCCTGCAGGAATTTTTAGATATCGGAGCTAAAATCCGGACAGCAGGGATGCAGGGGCTGGTTTCCGGATGGGGAGAAGAATGGCTAATCCGCTGCCTGGCAAATAATTATGCCTTTAATATTATGGGTAAAGACAAGGTGCTGGCCACGATAAAAGGCGAAGTCCCCTATACTGACCCGGATTGGGTTACGGTATTTTCCATATTTAAACAGATGAAGGATTCCGGCCTCCTGGCTCAAGGCCTGGTAACGATGATTAATAAAAGCGCCGAGCAGCTTTTTGCCAATGAAAAAGCGGTGTTTGCTTTTAACGGCTCATGGTGCGTAAATGTTTATAAAGGGATGAATCCTGCGCTTGAATACGGGGCGATGCTTCCGCCGCAGGCGTCTGATAAATATCCTATGGCTATTTGGGGCGGAGCAGGTTCTTCTTTTATGGTAAACGCGAATTCTAAAAACAAGGAAGAGGCGGTCAAGTTTTTAATCTGGTTAACCGGTCAGGACCAGCAGGCATACCTTGCGCAGGCTACGAATAATCTGCCCGCCAATAAAAACAGCCTCTCTAAAATTCCTGAAATACTGGCCCAGTTTGCCCGCGGCATGGATTACGCCACCCACCCGAATATCTGGGGGGTTTCGGAGTTTCCCCTGGTAACGGAAGCCTTTGACCGCGGCATCCAGTCAATTATTATCGGAGAAAAAACCCCCGAGCAGGTAGCCGGCGAAGTCCAGAAGGTCAAGGAACGCCAGATCGCCAAGAAAAAAGCGTAATAATGAGAATAAGAGATAGCTTAGAAAATTATGCTTTTGTCCTGCCGGCAGTAACGATATTCTCCGTATTTTATATTATTCCGTTTATCTGGATTTTTCAATTAGGGCTCTTTGACTGGGATGGGATTTCTTTTACCAGGGTATTCGTAGGCCTGCAAAATTTTAAAGAGATATTCCTGCAGGATAAAAACTGGTGGCAGGCAATGTGGAATGCTGGTTACATTACTTTGATCGCCTTAACTTTGCAGAATATCCTGGCTTTTATGCTTGCCTGGGCATGCGACCGTGAAATAAAAATGAAGAATTTTTACCGGGTAATTTTTTTTATCCCCCCGGTTTTATCGGAAGTAGTCGTGGGTATGGCCTGGCGTTTTATTATTAATGATATTGACGGAGCAAATATAATTAACCGCACGCTTACGCAGATAGGTTTGCCAAACCTGGTGCATAACTGGTTGTCGGATCCCAGCACCGCCCTCTCGACTGTTGCCGTGATACACTGCTGGAAAGGTTTTGGCTGGGGATTCCTCATATTTTTGGCCGGCCTGCAGACCATACCGCGCGAACTCTATGAAGCTGCGCGCGTAGACGGAGCAAGCGCCTGGCAGTCATTTAAAAAAATAACCATACCGCTGATGATCCCGATTATGGTGCTGGTGGGCATCCTCACGGTACTGGGCACGATGCAGGTGTTTGTATTGATTATCAGCCTTGTCGGAGGTGAATTTGCCGGGCATACCTCTGTGCCGGTTTTAAGGATACTTGCTTCAATGCGCGGCTCACGTTTCGGTTATGCCTGCGCGCAGGGGATTACTTTCGGCATGGTATTAATTATAATATCTTTTATCCAGTACCGTTTTTCCAAGAAAGCCCAATAATTAAAAATGAAGCATCTGCTTTATTATAAAAGCAAAAAAATTATTCTTAATACGCTGATCCATCTTTTTTTGATCAGCGTAGCAATAATCTGCCTTTATCCGCTGCTCTGGATGGTTTCTTCCAGCCTCAAAACCCAGGGTATGATTTTTAAAGACATTTCGTTAATTCCCCATCAGTTTCGCTTGGAGAATTATGTTTTGGCCTGGAAAGAGGGCGGGTTCGGGCGCAACTTTTTTAACAGCATTATTTATACGGTTTCAGTAGTTTTCGGGATAGTTATCATTTCTTCTATGGCCGCCTATGCTTTCAGCCGCTTGCGTTTTGCGGGCAGAAAGTTTTTATTTGTTATGTTTATGGCGGCAATGATGATTCCTGTTCCGGGAAGCTTTGTCGCGCTTTATGTTTTATTAAATAAGCTGCATTTAAGAAATACCCCTATCGGTTATATTTTGTGCATGATTAACGTCGGGCTTTCTACGAGCATATTCTTGCTTAAA
>JAHFFR010000080.1 GCA_023247825.1 Candidatus Omnitrophota bacterium | reverse complement strand
AAGAAAGAACTCAAAAGCGATGGCGTAAAGTGTGAATTACGTGTTATATCTGATAATAAATTGAATGCCGACATCCATGACCGCTGGATTATTTCAGAGAATCTATGCTATAACATGCCATCAACTGATACCATCGCTAGAGGACAATATAGCGAAGTGAAAAGGACAGCGAATTTTCCCCCATTTAAAGAATGGTGGGAGAAAAGTAAGGATGTTTAGAAAAATTCCGGGGGCACGACACTTTGAAAATTAAGAGAATAAAAAACCTTCTTCCGTTATTTTTTATTTGTCTCACAATCCCATTTTTGCCCATAGCCGCCTCCGCCGAAGTGCTTTTTGGCAAGGCTTACCACCAAGCTCTTCACCAATACCTGGCCCAATCTAAAAGCTCAATCACCATCGCAATGTATTTTATAATAATTAACCCCGCAGATCCAACCGATCCGGTTAATGAGCTGGTTAACGACCTGATCAATGCGAAAAACCGCGGAGTAAAGATTAAGGTCGTTCTCGAAGATTCAAAGCTCAAAGAAAACCGCCTTGCCTATGAAAAATTACGGGCGAATAATATAACCGTCTATTTTGATACCGCCGAGCATCTTTTGCATATAAAGGAAGTCGTTATTGATGTCCGGTATGTCTTTGCCGGAAGCGCTAATTGGTCTAAAGCGGCGATCGAAGATAATTACGAAGCTACTTATTTTGAAGATTCTGCCCCCGATGCCCTTGCCTCGAAAAAGTATATTGAGAATATCCCTATCCAAAAAAAGGATATATTCCTGCCGCAGCTAAAAGGCGTTACCATTGCCCCTGATTTTATTCTTGTTTCCAATTCCGGCCGCATGCTTCTTAAGGCCGAGGCTTTCAAGCAATTTGACCTTTATTTGTTATTATGCAAACTCCAGCAGGAAACAGCTAAACCGTTTCTCGATATTGACTATGATTACTTAGCGCGAAAGTTGGGCTATCTTGCGCCAAAGAATTTAGGGAAATACCGCGATAATCATCACTATTTTTATGATCGGATACGCCACTCGCTTAAAAGCCTCAAGAGTTACGGCCTTATAGATTACAATAGAGGTAAAGTGAGTTTAAAAGCTGATAATATAAGGAAGGCCGGCGCGCCATTTATAACCATCCCTTTCGAGTATTGGGAATATGGGTATTCCGAAACTCTATCCATGCGTGCAAAGTATATGTATTTGATTTGCTTGTATGAAGCCGGCCGTTCATCACGCTATCCTTTTTGGTTTCGCAGCCAAGAGGATATGTCCAAGCTTTACGGGATAAGCGATACCACCATTTCATTGGGGTTATTGGAATTAGAAAAGAAGGGGATAATCGAGGTAACCAGGGATAAACCAGCTCCGCCGGATTTTTCCAGCCGCAAAGCCAATGTCTATAGGATGCTTTACTTAGTCAAACCTTAACCCATGGCCAATAAAAAATTTATTAAATTCATTTCGTTATTGGCGGCAACAGTATTGTTAAGTTCATGTACCACAGTTACAAGGTTCCCCGCCCAGCGGATGCCGCAACCCGGGAAACAGATCTGCAGCATTATGGGCAGCAATATTATCCACATAGTCGCTCCGGGAGAAACGCTTTGGCATATAAGCAAGGTTTATGGCGTTTCAATGAAAGATATAATGCGGGCAAATAATTTAAGAGCAGCAGCTTCATTAGAAAAAGGACGGAAGCTTATTATCCCAAGTATAGGCGGCGTAAAGGCAGCGGTCCCTTTATTTTCGAGTAACAAATGGCGATATATCATAATCCATCATAGCGCAACTGAAGCAGGCAATGCTTATTATCTTAACATATGGCATAGGCAGAGAGGCTGGAATGAAATAGGCTATGATTTTGTTATCGACAACGGGACAAGAGGCAAGATGGATGGTGCAATAGAAGTATCGCCCCGGTGGATAAATCAGGAAGTTGGCGCCCATTGCCGTGCCGCGGATATGAATTATAAGGGAATAGGCATATGCTTGGTCGGTAATTTCAGCCAGGAAAGGGTTTCTGAAAAAGAGATGAATTCGTTAGTTTATTTGGTAAATGTTTTAAAAAAATATTATGGGATTCCCATGAACCATGTCCTGGGGCATGGCCAGGTTCCGGGGGCAAGGACTGAGTGCCCGGGAAAATTATTCCCCTGGAGAGAATTTAGAAGGAAATTAGAAAATTGCCGCTAAAATATTCAGCCTTTTCTCTTTTATTTTTAGGTACAATCTTATGCGGTTGCGCCACGCCGGGCAGCGGCTTAGTCCGGGCGCCAGCCGGCTCCCTGCAGAGCCCGATTATCGATAGCAATATTTCATTGGCCGAAGCGCTCAGAAAAGAGGGGCCCTTCGAGTTTAAGCAAAGGCAAAGGCTTCTGGATGTACTATATTATTCATTTGACGGAAAGATCCATAAGGGCCAGCTTGTTATCGATGAAAGGCTCCTGGGAGATATCCGGGAAGTATTCCGGGTTGCTTTGGAGAATAAATTCCCTATTACTTCCGTTATCCCCATTTCCGATGACCGGTTTTTTAAGAACGGGAAATGGAATGAGGATGATCAATCGATGTTAGCCAATAATACTTCGGCATTTAATTATCGGGTGGTAACCGGGGGGAAATCTCTTTCCAGGCATGCTTATGGTTTTGCTATTGATATTAATCCTGTGCAAAATCCCTATATTAAAGGCAAGGTTGTATTGCCTCCTGGCGCGGTATACGATACGCGTAAACCGGGTACGCTTACCCGTGATTGCCCGGTTGTAAAAGCTTTTATTCGCTTGGGGTGGATATGGGGAGGTAACTGGGAATCTTTAAAAGATTATCAGCATTTTGAGAAAATTCCGCCGCTTTAATTTTCCTCCGACGCCTGGTTTAGTTTTTTAATCTTAGCGATGTATGTTCTTACTGAACGAGGCGCTCTATTTAATCCGTATAGCCTAAGGTTGTTCTCCCCCCAGACATAGGCAGCCAGCAGGTTATCTATGGTAACGGGTATCCTTTTTGCCTTTAAGTGTATTTGCAGGATGTTAAGGTAGTCTTTGCCTGCCTCGCGGGCTATATAAGGATTTAGCATATCCTTCCGGTAACGCGATTCCTTATATTTACCTTTATAGTGTTTGGCAAGTTCTTTCCAGGCAATGTAGGTTATTTGCGTAAGCCCTCTGGCATGCGAAAAACGGTTAAAAGCAGCCGGATTATTCGAGCTTTCCACGTAGATTAGGGCGTTTAGGAGCGAAGGGGTAATTTCAATGCGTAAGCTTTGTAAAGCGGGGAAATTAGTTGGCGGCATTGGGTTGTATTGCATATCAAAGAAAGCAAAAGTATCGGCATTGCAAAAGAAGATAACAGCGAAGATGATAGCTAATGCAATCGGTAATATCAATACTTTTTTAAAGTTTTTAATTAGTTGGGAACAAAAAGCCATGACTAACCCCTCTTTTTTAAGTAACTTTGTTTTTTAATTGGTTGATTTAGCATATTAAAT
>JAHFFR010000079.1 GCA_023247825.1 Candidatus Omnitrophota bacterium | reverse complement strand
GCAATCGCTACTTCACCGTCAGTCAGGATTCCCATATGCCCGCCAAGGCATGGCCCGCAAGTAGGCGTTGAAAACACGCCGCCTGCCTTGACAAAAATTTCCGCCAGGCCCTCTTTCACCGCCTCAAGGTATATTTTTTGCGTTGCCGGGAAAACAATCAATTTTACTCCTCTGGCAGCTTTTTTGCCCTTAAGCAGTTTCGCGGCAATACGCAGGTCAGAAATCCTGCCGTTGGTGCATGAACCAATGACCACTTGATCAACTTTTATATTTTTTAAACTGCCTGCCGGTTTAACGTTACTGGGCAGATGCGGGCAAGCCACCTGCGGTTCTAATTGCGTAACATCCCACTCGTATATTTTTTCATAAACAGCGTCAGGATCGGATTGATAAAATTTAGGTTTACGTTTAAATTCAGCGGCAAATTTCTTAGTAATTGCATCCGGCGCAATTAATCCGGCTCGCGCGCCGGCCTCGATCGCCATATTACACATTGAGAAACGATCATCCATTCTCAGCCTTTCGATCACCGGGCCGCAAAATTCCATTACCTTATATAACGCGCCATCAACGCCAATCTGGCCAATGGTATAAAGTATCAAATCTTTACCGCCGGCCCATTTATTTAATTTACCTTTATATATGTATCTATGAGTGGCCGGCACCTTTAACCAGCATTTTCCATCAATATATGCCCGTGCTAAATCCGTAGACCCCATTCCGGTGGCATAGGCGCCGAGAGCTCCATAAGTGCAGGTATGGGAATCTGCGCCAATCACCAGATCACCGGGCAAAACAATTCCTTTTTCCGGCAAAAGCGCATGTTCAATCCCCATTTGTCCGATTTCAAAATAATTTTTGATCCCCTGCTCTTTGGCAAAATCCGCCAGAATCTTGCATTGATTGGCGCTTTTTAAATCTTTAGCCGGGGCAAAATGGTCCGGGACTAAAACAATTTTATTTTTATTGAATACTTTCGTAAAACCGGATTTTTTAAATTCGGAGATCGCAAGAGGCGCGGTTATATCATTAGCCAGGGCAACATCGACGAAAGCTTCGATAAACTCACCCGGCTTAATTGCCTTCTTAGAGCAATGCGCTAATAATATTTTTTCCGCAATTGTGTAGGCCATTTAATCTTGGGGACAGCGACCATTTATTTTAATTAAAATAAATGGTCGCTGTCCCCATTTAAAATTTTTTGACGATCAGAGAGGCGTTATGTCCGCCGAACCCTAAAGAATTGGACATGCAGGCTGTAACATCCGTTTTACGCGCCACATTGGGCACGTAATCCAAATCGCACTCCGGATCAGGATGTTCATAATTAATGGTGGGAGGAACAACTCCGTCTCTAATTGCCAGGCAACAGACCAGAAACTCTACCCCTCCGGCCGCGCCCAAAAGATGCCCGGTCATAGATTTGGTAGAAGAAACCATTACCTTCTTACTATGATCGCCAAATGCCTTTTTCATTGATAAAGTTTCGATTTTATCATTAAGCTTAGTCGATGTGCCATGCGCGTTAATATAATCTATCTCTTCCGGTTTAATATGCGCGTCTTTCATCGCTATAGTCATGGCAGAAGCCGCGCCAAATCCTTCAGGATCAGGGGCGGTTATATGATAAGCGTCGCAAGTCATGCCAAAACCGACAATCTCAGCGATAATATTCGCATTTCTTTTTTGCGCATGTTCTAAAGTTTCTAAAACTACCAAGCCGCTTCCTTCGGCCATCACAAAACCATCACGGTCCCGGTCAAAAGGCCGGCTGGCTTTTTGCGGTTCATTATTTCTGGTCGAAAGCGCCTTTAAGGCGCAAAAGCCGCCCAAGGCAGTGGGGACAATACAGCTTTCCGTCCCGCCGGTAATCATTACATCGGCATCGCCATAAACAATAGTGCGATATGCCTCTCCTATCGCATGAGAACCGGACGCGCAGGCAGTAGCCACGCATGAATTTGGCCCCTTTAACCCATGGATGATCGCGACCAAGCCGCTTGCTTCGTTAACAATAAGCATAGGTATAAGAAACGGGGATAGCCGGGACGGCCCCTTACTAAGAAAAACTTTATATTCGTCCTCTATTGTCTGCAGGCTTCCAATGCCGGAACCGATAATTACGCCGATTCGATTCCTGTCTTCTTTATCCAAAACAAGCCCGGAAGACTCAACCGCTTGTTTTGCCGCAGCCACCGCATATTGCACAAACTTTGCCGTTCTTTTGATGTCTTTAAGAGAAATTCCATAACGGGTAGGGTCAAAATTTTTTACTTCCGCGGCAATCCGCGAATCAAAAGCTGAGGCATCAAAAGTAGTAATCGGCCCGACTCCGCCTTTACCCTCTTTTAGGGAATTCCAAAAGCCGGGTATATCATTGCCTACGGGGCTGATTACCCCCATACCTGTAATTACAACTCTTTTTTTCATATTTATACCGATATAAATTTACCCCGCAAAGCTAAAATGCGGGGTAAATTATTAATTACTATCTAGAATTTTTATTTGGCGCTTTTCTCATCAATATACTTGATGGCATCGCCAACAGTAGAGATCTTTTCCGCGTCCTCATCGGGAATTTCAATGCCAAACTCTTCTTCTAAAGCCATAACCAACTCTACGGTATCCAAAGAATCCGCGCCCAAATCATCGACAAACGATGCCTCAGGAGTTACTTCTTCGGGTTTTACGCCTAGTTGTTCCGCTATGATTGCTTTTACTTTCTCTTGTGATGCCATTCTTTATTCCTCCTTGTGTAGAGACGCATATGCTTTACGCCATTACCATCCCGCCGTCAATTGTAATTGTCTGGCCGGTTATATAGCTTGATTCATCGGATGCCAAAAATAAACAGACATTTGCTACGTCTTGCGGCGTACCCAACTTAGCCAGCGGAATTGCCTCCAGCATCTTCTTCTTTATATCCTCCGGAAGCTTAGCTGTCATTTCCGTCTGGATAAATCCCGGAGCTACCGCATTAGCGTTAATATTGCGGCTTGCCAATTCCTTAGCTACTGTTTTTGTAAGAGCGATTATCCCGGCTTTTGAAGCAGCGTAATTTGCCTGGCCCGGATTGCCCATTAAACCGATAATCGACGCGATACTGATAATCCTGCCGCTGCGCTGCTTAACCATCGGCCTGGATACGGCTTTAATGCAATTAAAAGTACCCTTTAAATTAACATTAATTACCGCATCCCAATCCGCCAGGGACATTCTAAGCAAAAGATTGTCCTTAGTAATCCCGGCGTTGTTAACTAATATATCAACCTTTCCCATTTTGTCAAGAATTTTGTTTATCCCTTCTTCTACCTTTTCATAGCTGGTCACATCCATCTCTAAAGCCAAGGCCTTACGGCCTAAACTTTCGATTTCAGAGGCAGTTTTTTGGGCAATTTCAAGATTAACATCAGCTACAACGATATCCGCGCCCTCTTTGGCAAAGGCCATCGCAATTGCCTGGCCTATACCCCTTGCTCCACCGGTAATCAAAGCTACTTTATCTT
>JAHFFR010000078.1 GCA_023247825.1 Candidatus Omnitrophota bacterium | reverse complement strand
TTATAATACCTAACAAAATCAGGCCCTCTCTAGCTATGATTTTCTTAATTTTCATCTAATGCTCCTAAAATATAAGCCCCCCGCCACGATTTATGGCGGAGGGCTTAAGTATTAATCAAAAACCAAATCCGTTACTTCTTCTTCAATTTCTCCACTAATTCCGCAACGAATTTTCCGGCAATATCTCTGCACCCTAAACCGAAAGCCAGGGCTAACCCTAAGCCAATTGACCCCAAAATTATAGCCAGGGTCACTTCAGTTATGCTGATTCCAATTTTTAACTGCTCTAACCCTACGAAAATCGCAAAAGCGATAACTATTGTCTCAACTATCTGAGCTAAAAGCCTGCCCTGGGCCAAACCCGCGTTACTGGCCGCAGTCTGCACGATATTTTTCAATATAGTCGACGCAAACATACCCAAGATCAAAATAAACAGCGCAGCAATGACATTGGGGATATAAAGAACAACCTGATTTAATAAATCAGCGGCAACAGTCAACCCTATGGCATTGACCGCAACCATAAATGTTATTAAAAGCCCGAGCCAATAGCAGATTACGCCGATTAAATCGGACAAAGAATAAGTTATTCCGCCTTTACCAAGCAGCTTATCTAATTCAATACGGCTGGAAATTTCATTAAGTTTAACTAACTTAAGGGATTTACTAACAATAGCTTTAACGGCCTTAGAAAACAACCAGCCAATGATCAGGATAACGATCACCAGCAACGCGTTAACCATAAATTGGCTAATCTGGGCTAAAACCGCACGCGCAGGTTCCAATAACACGACTTGCCAGCTACTCATATTACCTCCTTTTTTTAGTATTACTACTATTATAACTCTATCATAACTAATTAGTTATGTCAAGAATATTCCTCTTTACTTAAGCCACTTTTTCTTTAATTCCTCATTAATCTTCTGCATCGCGGAATAATTCAGCTTGGTATCATCTGAATCTAATCCTGCAATAGGAACGGCCTTATCCTTCTTGCCGCAAATAAATTCCTCCACTCCACAAACCCGCGCATGCAATAACCTGCTCATTAATTGCACCTGTTTATCATCAGAAACTACAATAATATTACGCGGGCAGGCTGATTCTTCAACTATTTTTTTGATTAACTCATCCGCTTCAATCTTGCGTGAAAATACACAAGCTAAACCGGCTTCGCTGGGAATCTCCTGGCCATGTGGCGGAAATCCGTCAAAGACAAGGATAATTTTATTATTTTTGCTCCCGGATAACCTATTTATCCTGATAAAATCTGCGAGAGAATTATGGATACCTGCGGTTGACTTTACGGGATTAAACTGCGGATGATTTGTTAAATTGTATGCGTCGATGATGTACTGTAAGGACATAAATCAGCCCTCCGATGGCGCCGTAAAATACAACAAAAGAAAATGATAGAAGCGACATGGCCAAGGCTAATTGCTTCACTACGCCTACTTTGGCAAAATAAAGGACAAATAGACCTTCCCTTAAGCCTAAACCTCCGATAGCAACGGGAAGTAATGTAATCGCTCCAATTATAGGCAGGAAGATAAGAAAATAAATAAAGCTTATTTTTACTCCCAGGGAAAGCCCGATAAAATAAACGCTGATCGGGCAGATTAACTGGATAAAAAAAGACAGCACCAGGTTGCCGGCAACCGTTTTCTTACGATGGCGAAAAACATGTATCTCCTGATGCATATTTTTAATCATCTCTTTTATCTTTCCTGCGCCGGGAGTGGTTAAAAATTGCGTAATCTTTGAATAAATAGCATTATTGAATAGGGCCAAAAGGATCAAGATTAATAAAATTATAATTACAGAAACAGAACTAAAGACAACTTTATCCAGCACCAGATTCCTGCCGAAAAAAAGGCTGGGTAAAATTACAAACACCAGGCCTATATAGCCGCTTAACCTGTCTAAAAAGACCGTTGCAATAACTTCCTTTGCCTTTTTGGTATGTTCGGCAAGGTCAACTGCCCTGACCAGGTCTCCTCCGATAGTCGAAGGCAAGAAAATATTAAAAAACACGCCTCCTGAAAAAGAACTTATCAATTTTTTTAAAGGAATATTTATCCCCGCGGCATTAACCAGCATTCTCCAGCGCAAAAACCCGAGAAAATAACCGGCGGACAGGGCCGTAAAACCTGCTGCCAAAAAAAGTTTATCCGCGCCTTTTATATCATTTATTAAAACCCGGATATCAATTTTATTAAATTTGAACAGGAGGACAAGGAGTAAAATACTGACGCTTATCCGCAATAACAGGGATACAATATTTTTGAATTTCGACATTTTATTTAAGTTCTTTCCCCGTTAATTTACGATAAGCATCCAGGTATTTTTCTCTTGTTTTTTTGATTATTTCTTCAGGTAACCCGGGCGCAGGCGGCCTTTTATCCCAATCCAGAGTTTCAAGATAATCGCGGACAAACTGCTTATCAAAACTCGGGGCACAAGCTCCCGGCCGGTATCCGTCAGACGGCCAAAAACGGGATGAATCCGGAGTAAGCAGCTCATCAATAATAATCATCCGGTCATTATACATACCAAACTCAAACTTGGTATCAGCAATAATAATCCCTTTCTGTAAAGCATAAGCACTGGCGCGATTATAAATATCTATACTTATTTTTTTTAAACGCCCGGCGATATCAATGCCCACCAAGTCTTCAACATTTTTCTGGCTGATATTCTGATCGTGCCCGGAATCTGCCTTGGTTGTCGGAGTAAAAATCGGTTCAGGTAATTTATCTGATTCCTTAAGCCCAACAGGCAAATTAATCCCGCAAATCGATTGTTTTTCCTTGTATTCCTTCCAGCCTGAGCCGGCAATATAACCTCTTACCACGCATTCCACAGGTAACGGTTTGGTTTTTAAAACCAGCATTGAGCGGCCGGCTAAATCTGATTCATATTTTTTTAGTTCCGGCGGGTATTTTTCTATATCTGCGGTAATCAGGTGGTGGCCGATTATATCCTTGATAAAACCAAACCAAAAGCCGGACATACCGGTTAAGACACTTCCCTTATCCGGTATCCCGCAAGGCAGGACAACATCAAAACAGGATATGCGGTCAGTAGAAACAATCAGAAGCTTATCCCCTAAATCATAAACATCCCTGACCTTGCCCCTGCGGAAAAGTTTTAAATCCTTAAATTCTGTTTTTAACAAAACTTCACTTTTCATATTTCTTAAATCTCTCGAGCAAAGCGCCATATTCATTCCACAATTCTTTGGGCAGGTCTTTTTTAAAATCACTAAAAAATTTATTTATACTCTTTAGCTCATCCAGCCACTCGTCTTTATTAACCTTAAGCAGGTTGTCCATTGCCCCTTGAGAAAGCTCAAGCCCGGTCATATCGATATCAAACGGGTAAGGAAGATAACCAACGGGAGTTTGCATGGCATTTACTTTATTGTTGCAACGGTCTAATATCCACTCTAAAATCCTTAGATTTTCACAGAATCCCGGCCATAAGAATTTACCGTCTTTATCCGTCCTAAACCAGT
>JAHFFR010000034.1 GCA_023247825.1 Candidatus Omnitrophota bacterium | reverse complement strand
TACCCGCCGGGTTTAAGGCAAATGGAGTGGCCTGCGGATTAAAAAAATCCGGTAAATTGGATTTAGCCCTGCTTTATTCGGAGCTTCCGGCGCAAGCCTGCGCAAAATTTACCACGAGCAGTATTGTTGCCGCGCCAATTGTAGTTTCCAAAGAGCACCTGAAATCCGCAAAGAGTTTTCAGGCGGTAATTATTAACAGCGGTAATGCGAACTGCTTTACCGGTAAAGCAGGGATTAAGGATGCGTTCTTAACTGCCGGATATCTTGCGCGGGAATTAAATATTCCGGAAGAAAGTGTTTTGGTTAATTCTACCGGAATTATCGGGAAAAGATTGAATATCGTAAAAATTAAGCAGGGGATTCCCGGTCTGGTTTGCGGATTATCAGGTTCCGGTATTCATAAAGCCAAGGAAGCGATTATGACTACGGATACCTTTGCCAAGGAAATAAGTTTAAGTTTGAAAATCGGCGCAAAGACAATCCATATCTGCGGGATCGCCAAAGGCGCCGGGATGATTGCTCCGGATATGGCGACTATGCTTTGTTTCATTATGACCGATGCCGCGATTAACAGGCAAGCTTTGGATAAGGCATTAACCGGCGCAGTAGATAGATCTTTTAATTGTATTTCTGTTGACGGATGTATGAGCACAAATGATACGGTTTTGGCTTTAGCCAATGGGGCTGCCGGGAATAAAACTATTTCGGGTGGTCGCAATCTAAGGGAATTTTCCAAAGCTTTAGAAGTTATTTGCTTGGAGTTGGCTAAGATGGTAGTTTCGGACGCGGAAGGGGCTACTAAGTTTATTCGGATTGACGTGGATCAGGCAAGAGATTGGCACGAGGCAAGAAAAGCGGCCCTGGCTATTGCAAACTCCGCGCTCTTTAAGACGGCTGTATTCGGAGAGAATCCAAACTTCGGCAGGGTAGCCGCGGCGGTTGGGGGAAGCGGTATTAAAATTAGAGAAGAACAACTAAAAATAAAACTCGGTTCATTAAAAGCAAAACAGGTAAAGCTGCGGGTGAGTTTATCCCGGGGTAAAGCCAACTGCACTGTTTTTACTTCCGACCTTACTCCGGAGTATATAAAAATTAACGCGGCATATAACTAAGCGAGGCTCTGATGGAAGACGCGATTAGAAAAGCAGATGTTCTGGTTGAAGCATTGCCTTATATAAAAAGGTTTCATAAGAAGGTGGTTGTGATTAAATACGGCGGGAGTATTTTAGGCGATGAAAAGATCCGCAACGGCGTTTTAGAGGATATTGTCCTTTTAAATTTTATGGGGCTGCGGCCTATACTCGTGCACGGAGGCGGGCCGAATATCAGCGTGCGTATGCTGGCTTCCGGCAAGAAGTCAGAGTTTGTCGAGGGTATGCGCGTTACCGATGAAGAAACATTAAAGCTGGTTGAAGAAGAGCTGTTGGTATTAAATAAGTTGATTGTAAAAGAGCTGGATGAATTAGGCGCAAAGGCTATTGGGCTGAACGGCAAGGAAGATGATTTGATCCTGGTTGAGAAAAAAAAGGCAAAGGTGGATATCGGCCTGGTCGGGGCAATTAAAAGCATTAATACGCAATTATTGAATGAAGAGTTAAAAAAAGATAAAGTGGTCGTGGTTTTGCCTATGGGCCGCGGGAAAGATAAAAAAACTTATAATATAAATGCCGATGAGGCAGCTGCCAGTATTGCCGCAAATATGCAGGCGGAGAAACTTGTCCTCTTGACTAATGTTAAAGGGATTATGCGTAATCCGGAGGATACGAATTCGTTTATTTCCACTTTGACGGTCCAGGAGGTAAGCGGATTAATTGAGAATAAAATTATTCAGCAGGGGATGATCCCTAAAGTTACTGCCTGTATAGAGGCGTTGAACGGAGGCGTCAAGAAGACGCATATTATTGACGCGCGCACGCCGCATGGCCTGCTCCTGGAAACTTTTACCGACCATGGCGTCGGAACTGAAATTATAAAATAAATGAAACTGACCGAAATTTTTCAGGTTTATAAAGATAATATAATGCCTACCTATAATAAGCTGCCGCTTGTTTTTGTTAAAGGCAAGGGTTCTAAGCTTTGGGATATAAACGGCAAAGTTTACCTTGATTTTTTTCCGGGCTGGGGCGTGGGTAATTTAGGGCATTGCCATCCTAAAGTGATGCAAGGGGTCAGGGACCAGATCGGTAAATTGATATTCGTGCCGAATAATTATTATCATCCATTTCAGGCAAAGTTGGCCAAGGAGCTGATTTACCAGAGTTTTCCGGGCAAGGTATTTTTTGCCAACTCCGGGGCAGAGGCAAACGAAGGTGCGATAAAATTAGCGAGGAAATCTGGAGAGGGCAGGTATGAGATAATCACTTTTGAAAATGCCTTTCATGGCAGGACATTGGCCGCGCTGGCAGCGACGGGCCAGAAAAAATATCAGAACGGATTTGAACCTATGCCGGAAGGTTTTAAACAGGTTAAATTTAATGATCTTGCCGCGGTCAAGCAGGCAATTAGTGATAAGACCGTTGCGATTATGCTTGAGCTTGTCCAGGGTGAGGGCGGGATCAATGTTGCCGACAGGGATTTCGTTAATTTTTTAAGAAAAATATGCGATGAAAGAAAACTGCTTTTAATTATTGATGAAGTGCAAACCGGTATTGGCAGGACGGGTAAAATGTTCTGTTATCAGAATTACGGCATAGTTCCCGACGTTATGACTTTGGCTAAATCTTTAGGCGGGGGGCTGCCCATCGGAGTTATGATTGCCAAGAAAGAAATAAGCGACCTGTTGGCTCCGGGTATGCACGCGACTACTTTTGGCGGCGGCCCGGTAATTTGCCGGGCAGCGTTAGGCGTCCTAAGGGCAATGCAGAAAGAGGATATTTTAAGGAACTGCAGAAATATGGGGGAATACCTGCTAGAAAAGCTAAACCTTTTAAAGAACGCTTATCCGGTAATTAAAGAAATAAGAGGAATGGGGTTAATGTTTGGCATAGAGTTGAGTGTTGAAGGAAAACAAGTTGTAGATAAGTGCATTGAACGGGGCTTATTAATTAATTGCACCCATGATAAAGTTTTAAGATTGATGCCGGCCTTGAATATTACTAAGAAAGAGATTGATCAAGCCGTAAAAATCTTAAGCGGTGTTTTAAAGGAGTGCGCATAATGAAGAAAGACCTGCTTTCGATTAAAGATTTAACTTCCGGCGAGATTGATTCTATTTTTAAGCTTTCCGCTAGCCTTAAAAAAAATAAAAAAAAATTCAGTAAGGTGTTAAGCGGCAGGAGCCTTGCTTTAATATTCCAGAAGCCTTCAAACCGGACGCGGGTTTCTTTCGAGGTTGGCATGTACCAGTTGGGAGGGAATTCCCTGTATCTGTCCCCGGCTGAAATTAATATCGGCGTAAGAGAGAGCATAAAAGATGTAGCTAAAACCATTTCGCGCTATGTTGACGGCATAGTCCTACGGACTTTTGAGCACAAAAACTGCCTGGATATGGCGCAAGCCGCGGATGTGCCGATTATTAACGGCCTCTCGGATTTTTCCCATCCCTGCCAGGGGCTGGCTGATTTATTTACGATTAAAGAGAAGTTAAGAAATTTAAAAAATATTACCTTAGCTTATGTTGGCGACGGCAATAATGTTTGCAACTCTTTGTTGTTTGCGGCAGCTAAAACCGGGATGAATATTACGGTAGCTACCCCCAAGGGATATGCGCCCGGCCAGGAAGTAGTCAAGCAGGCGCAAGCCTTTGCCAAAGAGACAGGCAGCCGGATAATAATTACCGAGGATCCTTTTCGCGCAGTAAAGGATGCTCATGTTGTCTATACCGATGTCTGGGCGAGCATGGGCCAGGAAGAGGAGATAGCTCTAAGAAAAATTATCTTTAAAGATTTTCAGATTAATGCTAAGCTTTTAGCAAATGCGGCGCCGCAAGTTTTGGTAATGCACTGCCTGCCCGCGCACCGGGGCGAAGAAATAACCGACGAGGTTATGGACAGCGGTAATTCAATTGTTTTTGACCAGGCGGAAAATCGTATGCATGTTCAAAAAGCAATTTTGATAAAACTGCTTAAAGGAGTATAGATGAAAAAAGTAGTGTTGGCATATTCAGGCGGATTAGATACCTCTTGCATAGTCAGGTGGTTAAAAGAGAGAGGATATGAAGTAATCTGCTTTGTCGCGGATCTTGGCCAGGGCCTGGGGCAAGGCGAGAGCTTTGAGGCAATTGAAAAGAGGGCTTTAGCCGCGGGGGCTTCCAAGGTTTATATCCGGGACCTTCAGGATGAATTTATCGGTGATTTTATTATTCCTGCTTTAAAGGCCAATGCTGTTTATGAAGGTAAATACCTTTTGGCGACCGCATTGGGCAGGCCGTTGATTGCTAAATATCTGGTGCAGATTGCGCATAGGGAAAAAGCCGGGGTGGTCGCCCACGGATGCACGGGAAAAGGCAATGATCAGGTCAGGCTTGAAGTCGCTGTAAATATTCTTGACCCGGAATTAGAGATTATCGCCCCGGTAAGAGAGTGGGAATTTAGGTCAAGGGAAGAAGAGATCGAATATGCCTTAAAATATAATATCCCGATTGATGTAACAAAAAAGAAGCCTTACAGCATTGACCGCAATATCTGGGGAATAAGTATCGAGGCCGGTGTCCTGGAAAACCTGGAGCAGGAGCCGCCTGAAGACGCCTATATTATTACTAAGAGCCCGACACATACATCAAGCTATCCGCGCTACATCGAGGTAACTTTCGCCAAAGGCGTCCCGGTTAAAATTGACGGCAAAGCATTTAAAGCCAAAAACCTGATTAATTATCTTAATGAAGTAGGCGCTCAGTTTGGCGTAGGCAGAAGCGATATGGTTGAGAACAGGCTGATAGGTATTAAGTCCCGGGAGATTTATGAGGCCCCGGCTGCTACTATTCTTCATACCGCGCATAAGGAACTGGAGTCCCTGGTATTAGACAGGGAGCTGGCGCATTTTAAAGAATCGATCAGCCTTAAATACGCGGAGCTGGTTTATTATGGCTTATGGTTTTCCGCTTTAAAGGATGCCTTGGATGGTTTTATAGATAAGACTCAAAAGCAGGTAAGCGGGACGATCAAGCTAAGGTTATCTAAAGGCTCTTGCGTTGCGGTGGCCAGAAAATCCAAGAATTCGCTTTATAAAAAGGAATTAAGCACTTATGGCCGCGAAGATAAATTTGACCAGAAATTAGCCGAAGGCTTTATTAAGCTTTGGGGTATGCCCTACAAAAGATAACGGGAGAAAAATGGCAAAGAAGCTTTGGGGGACAAGATTCAGCAAGAAGACAAACGCGCTGGCCGATAAATTTACTTCATCAATAGCTTTTGATCAGAGGCTGGCTAAATATGATATTTTAGGCAGTATTGCCCATGCCAAAATGCTGGGTAAACAGAAGATTATCCCGCAAAAAGACAGCCGGCAAATTGTCAAAGGATTAAACGCGCTGCTTAAAGATGTAACGGGCGGAAAGTTTAAATTTGATTCTTCTGCCGAGGATATACATTCAAATATCCAGGAGTTATTGGCTAAGAAGATTGGGGAAGCGGCGCATAAATTGCATACCGCAAGAAGCCGCAATGACCAGGTCGCCCTTGATATAAAAATGTATTTAAAAAGCGAAGTTGATGACCTTATTGAATATCTCGCGCAACTGCAGAAATCAATTTTAAAATTAGCTAAATCAAATACGCAGGTAGTTATCCCGGGTTATACGCATTTGCAGGTTGCTCAGCCTGTGCTTATTAGCCATTACCTGTTAAGTTATATCGAGGGGCTGGAGAGGGATAAGATAAGGATTCTGGATGCTAAAAAAAGAATCGATGTTATGCCTTTGGGCGCCTGCGCTTTTTCCGGGACAGGTTTGCCCATCGACAGGGAATTTGTCAGAAAAGAACTTGGGTTTAAAACGTTAACCGCCAATAGTATTGATAGCGTAAGTGACCGGGATTTTATCCTTGAAGTGCTGGCAAGCCTTACGATACTTTCCGTGCATTTATCGCGCATTGCCGAAGACCTGATTCTCTGGAGCACAAAAGAGTTTAATTTTATCGATATCGATTTTTCTTTTTGCACCGGATCCAGCATCATGCCGCATAAAAAGAACCCGGATATTTTGGAGTTAATCAGGGGCTCAGTCGGCAAAATTCACGGAGACCTTTCCAGCGTAATGATCCTGATGAAAGGCCTGCCGTCATCCTACAACCGGGATTTACAGCTGGATAAGCCTCCGCTTTTTGATGCCGTGGATACAATGAAAAATATATTGGAGATTTTTGTGGAGCTTTTTGCGAATATCATTATCGAGAAAGAGGCGATCTCCGGTAAACTCCAGGATGAATCTTTATTTTCGGTAGATATCGTCGAATACCTGATTAAAAAAGGCTTATCTTACAGAAAAGCCCATGATATTGTAGGCAGGATGGTCAGGGGCTGCCTGGACAAGAAGAAAACAATTTCCGGCTTAAGCTTGGCAGAATTAAAAAAATATTCTCCCTTGATCGACTCAGGTATCTATAAAATTCTAAATGCCTGGGCATCAGTGAGCCTGAAGAAATCTTTTGGCAGCACTAATCCAAAATTGGTAGCCTGGCAATTGGCTTCCTGGCAGAAGCGCTTAAAATAAATACATGCACGAATTTAAATACAGGGGTAATGATCTTTATTGCGAGAATGTAAAAATAGCGAAACTGGCTTCACGTTTTGGCACGCCGCTTTATGTTTATAGCTATGAAACGCTTATTGACCATTATTTGAAACTAAAATCCGCTTTTCGCAAGATCAATCCGCTTATCTGTTATTCTGTAAAAGCAAATTCCAATCTTTCTATATTAAGGGCGTTGGTTAAAAAAGGCGCCGGCCTTGATATTGTTTCAGGAGGCGAGTTGTATCGGGCGCTTAAAGTCGGGTGCCCTTCGCAAAAAATTGTTTACGCTTCAGTCGGCAAAACCGATAATGAGATTGCTATTGCGATATCGGAAGGAATTCTATTCTTTAATGTTGAATCATTGGCGGAGCTGGAGAATATTAACCGCATATCAAGGAAACTTGGAAAAATCACCCGCGCAGCAATACGTATTAACCCCGATGTGGAAACCAAGACGCATAAATATATTACTACCGGAAAAATTACGAATAAGTTCGGGATTGATTTGGATAGCGCTTATAAAATTTTGGTTTTGCGTTCCAAATTTACCAACCTGAATATTTGCGGTTTACATATCCATATCGGCTCGCAGATTACCGAAAGCGCGCCTTTTGTGGCAGCAATAAAAAAAGTATCCGGCTTTATCCAGCGCTTAAAATCTAAAGGCATTGAACTGGAGTATTTAAATATCGGAGGCGGGATGGGGATTATTTATGACAGGGAAACCCCCCAGACTGCCCGGATCTATGCCGATAAAATTATTCCGCTTTTAGAAAAAACCGGGCTTAAAATAATCATGGAACCGGGCAGGTTTATTGTCGGTAATGCCGGGATCTTGGCCGTAAAAGTTTTGTATATTAAACATACCCCCAAGAAAAAATTTATTATCGTTGATGGCGGGATGAATGATCTGATCCGGCCGGCGCTATATTCCGCTTATCACAATATTTTAGCTTTGCGTAAAACTTCTAAAACCGAAAGAGCCGATGTTGTCGGCCCGATCTGTGAAAGCGCTGATTTTTTCGCGAAAGAGCGCAAGGTGCCAAAAGTTAAAGTCGGGGATTATCTGGCTGTTATGAGCGCGGGCGCCTATGGTTTCAGCATGTCCAGCAACTATAATTCACGGTTACGTCCCGCGGAAGTAATGGTTACGAAAAATAAGGCGTCTGTTATCCGTAAAAGAGAATCATTATCAGATTTAATACATAATGAAAAAGATTAATTTTACCAAGATGGTTGCCGCCGGAAACGATTTTATCGTAGTTAAAGATAAGCTTGCCGGTAATTTATCCGCTAAGGCCAGATTATTGTGCGATCGAAAATTCGGCATTGGCGCGGATGGCCTGCTTTTGCTCTCCAAATGCAGCGGCGCTGATTTTAGTATGCGTATTTTTAATGCCGATGGCTCAGAAGCCCAAATGTGCGGTAACGGAGCGCACTGCGCCGCTTTTTTCAACGCTAAAAATAAAGCCAGGATACTTACTGCCAGCGGGATAGTCAATTCTGAGATTGATGGAGGCCGGGTAAAAATCCAGATTACCAGCCCTAAAGGGGTAAAATCAGATATCCCCTTAACAGTAAACGGCAGAAAGATAAAAGTAAATTTTATCAATACCGGAGTGCCGCACGTTGTAATTTTCGTAAGCGGCATCGGTGAAATTAACGTAAAACAAATTGGCCGCAGCATAAGGTATCACAAAAAATTTGCTCCGGCCGGGACAAATGTAAATTTTGCCGAACCGGAAGCGAATAATTTAATCAGGGTGCGCACTTATGAAAGAGGGGTTGAGGATGAGACTTTGGCCTGTGGTACCGGAAGTACCGCCGCAGCCCTGATTTTTGCCCTAAAAAATAATTTGGATGATTTAGTCAGAGTCCGGACGCAGAGCGGCCAAATATTAAAAGTTTATTTCCGGAGGGATAATTATAAATTCAAAAATGTCTGGCTGGAGGGCAGCGCAAAAATAGTTTACAAAGGAGAGTATTATGTTTAGCGGCTCAATCGTCGCCATAGTCACGCCGTTTTCCGCCACAAACCGTGGCGGATCCGCCAAGAATTTTGGCGGAAAGAATTTAACAATGGATGAAAAAAAATTACGCGAGCTAATCGAATTTCAGATTAAAAACGGGACGAGCGGCATTGTGCCTTGCGGGACAACCGGGGAATCCGCGACCTTAAATTTTGAGGAACATGAAAAAGTAATTGAGATTACAATTGAGCAGGTTAGAAAAAGGGTTCCCGTGATTGCCGGGACCGGTTCTAACTCTACTGAAGAAGCGATTATGCTTACTCAAAAAGCAGCTTCAGCCGGTGCGGATGCTTCGTTACAGGTCAGCCCTTACTATAACCGGCCTACGCAAAAAGGATTATATGAACATTTTAAAGCAATTGCCCAATCGGTAAAAATCCCGATAATTCTTTATAATATCGCCAGCCGCACGGGCGTAAACATCGAGCCGGAGACAATCGCGAAATTGGCGCAGGAGTGTTCAAATATCGTAGCGGTAAAAGAGGCATCCGGCAGCCTGGACCAGATGTCCCGTATTAAGCAGATTTGCCCAAAAGATTTTGAACTGATTTCAGGGGATGACGGCCTGACGCTGCCGGTTTTAAGCATCGGGGGCGTAGGGATAATTTCCGTGGTTGCCAATATTGTCCCGGCGGATGTCGCGAGCTTAGTTTCTGCTTTTGAAAAAGGCGATTTAAAAAAAGCCGGAGAATTGCATTATAAATTATTGCCTTTGATTAAAGCGGTGTTTCTGGAGACTAATCCGATCCCGATTAAGACAGCTATGGGTTTGTTAGGTATGTGCGAGCCGGATTTACGCCTTCCGATGTGCAGTATGTCCGAAAATAACCTGGAGAAACTTAAAAGCGCATTAAAAGACTACGGGCTTTTGAAATAAGGGGGAAAATCAATGATTAAATTAGGAATTGCGGGGGCTTGCGGAAAAATGGGCCGGCGGATTTTTGAGCTCGCCGGGTTTGATAAAGATTTAGATGTAGCTCTTGCTCTTGAGAGAAAAGGCACGCCTTTAATCGGCCGTGAGCTTGGGAAATTAAAAGTTTCTTCTAACCCGGATGGCCTATTTCTGGTTGACGTATTGGTGGATTTTACCGACGCCCAGGCAACCGATGAACATTTAGACTACGTTGCCAAATACAAGAAAGCCCTTGTTTTGGGGACTACGGGTTTAAGCGATACGCAAAAAAACAAGGTGGAAGAAGTTTCTAAAATTGTTCCGGTAGTCTTTTCTCCGAATATGTCTATCGGGATGAATGTTTTATTTTCTATTCTTCCTGAGATAGCGAAAAAATTAGGCCCGGATTACAGCGTAGAAATAGTGGAAGCGCACCACAAAGCAAAAAAAGATGCGCCCAGCGGAACAGCCAAAAAAATAGCGGAAGTTATTAATCAGGTTACCAGAAAAGAGATTCCCGCGCATTCTATCCGTTTAGGGGATATCTTCGGGGACCATACGGTTATTTTTTGCGGTAATTCCGAGCGCATCGAGATTAAGCATCAGGCGCATTCGCGCGATTTGTTCGCTGTCGGGGCTTTAAAGGCAGCTAAGTGGATTTTCGGAAAACCTGCCGGGCTTTATTCCATGCAGGATGTTTTGAAAGGATAAGTATGTTTAAGTTGTCTAAAAAAGTTCAAAGTTTGCCCCCGTACCTGTTTTTGGAAATTGATAAAGCCAAGCGCCTCGCCCGCGCCGAAGGCAGGGATATTATTGATTTAGGGGTGGGGGATCCTGACCAGCCTACACCTCGATTTATTATTGATGCTTTAAACATTGCCGCGCTGGATCCGGCCAATCATCATTATGCCCTGGATCAGGGTATGCCGGCATTACGTAACGCAATTTCAGGCTGGTATAAACGCAGGTTTAATGTTGATTTAAATCCGGATACTGAAATATTGCCGTTGATTGGTTCAAAAGAAGGGATTGCGCATTTTCCTTTAGCTTTTCTTAATCCGGGAGATGTATCGCTTATCCCTGACCCATGCTATCCCCCGTATAAAGGCGGCACAATTTTAGCCGGAGGCTCGCCATGCATTATGCCATTATTGGAATCCAATTCTTTTTTTCCTGATTTGAATAAAATTCCGTTTACCGCCCGCAGGAAAGCGAAAATTATATTTGTTAATTATCCGAATAATCCGACCGGCGCCTGCGCCAGCGATGATTTCTATAAGCAGCTTATCGAATTTGCCGTAAAAAATAAGATTATAATTGTTTCGGATTTAGCTTATTCTGAAATGGCTTATGATGGTTATAAGCCGCGCAGCCTTTTGGAATTTAACGGCGCAAAAGATGCGGTAATTGAATTCCATTCTTTATCTAAAACTTACAATATGACCGGCTGGCGCGCCGGGTGGGCATGCGGTAATCCCCAATTAATCTCGGCATTAGCCAAGGTAAAATCCAATCTTGATTCGGGAATATTTTCCGCCATTCAGCTTGCCGCGGTTGCGGCTTTAGTAAGCCTTCAGGAACATATAAAATCCATGTGCCGTCTTTATCAGGAAAGGCGCGATATTTTAATTGACGGGCTTAATTCTTTGGGCTGGAAAGCAGTAAAGCCAAAGGCAACATTCTATATTTGGATAAAAATTCCGGTTAAAGCAGATTCTATAAGTTTTGCCGCACGGCTTCTCAAAGAAGCTGATATTGTGGCAACTCCCGGAGTAGGTTTTGGCAAATACGGAGAAGGTTATGTCCGTATGGCGTTAACTGTCCCCAAGGAAAGAATCAAAGTTGCTTTAGAACGTATAAAAAAGATCTCCTGATGGTAATTTGTTATCTTGGCATCGGTTCAAATTTGGGTAACCGCAGAAAGAATATAAAATTGGCAGTTAAAAAGATCGGCGCATTAGAAGATACACGGATAATAAAAGAATCAAGTTTTCTTGATTCTCTGCCTGTTGGCGGCCCATCGGGCCAGCGCAATTATCTGAATGCCGCGCTAAAAATTCAAACCAAAATTTCCCCTTTAAATCTGCTTAAAGAATTAAAAAAGATCGAAAATGAATTAGGTAGGGTTCCGGCCGCGCGATTTGGCCCGAGGATTATTGATTTGGATATTTTACTTTACGGGGACAGGCTTATAAAAAGTAAAAAATTAACCATTCCTCATCCGCGTATGTTTAACCGGGATTTTGTGATTAAGCCGTTAAAAGAGGTTCTATGAGGGTTATTCGCAATCCGCGGAAATTAAATAGGATCCTTGAAAGAACCAGCGGTAACAGAAAAAACATTGGTTTGGTCCCGACAATGGGTGCTTTGCACCTTGGGCATCTGAGTTTAATTAAGCAGGCGCGCCGGGAAAATAATACTGTCGTGGTAAGTATCTTTGTTAATCCCGCGCAGTTCGGTGCAGGCGAAGATTTAAAAAAATATCCCCGCCCGCTTAACCGGGACCTCGCGCTTTGCCGGGCAGCAGGCGTTGATTTTGTTTTTTTACCCAATGCTAAAATTATCTATCCCCGCGGTTATTCTACTTTTGTCAATGTGGAAGGGTTAAGTAATTTACTTTGCGGAGCAGCCCGGCCCGGGCATTTCCGCGGAGTTGCCACAATTGTGGCTAAATTGCTTAATATTATTGGGCCCAGCGTGCTTTATCTGGGGCAAAAAGACGCCCAGCAGGCAATTATCATAAAAAGGATGGTTGAGGATTTAAATTTTCCGGTTAAAGTAAAAATTATGCCGATTGTGCGCCAAAAAGATGGGTTGGCCCTGAGTTCACGCAATGTTTATTTAAATAAAAAACAGAGATTTGATGCGTTGGTTTTATCGAAGGCATTGTCGCTGGCAAAGTCATTATTTAAGGCCGGCGTTCGTGATAGTTCACGGATTATAAACCGAATGCGCCAGCTGATTAATAGAAAGAAACAGGCAAAGATTGATTATCTGGCAATAGTGGATCTCGAAAAATTAGAAAAAATAAAAAAAATTGACCGAAACTGCCTGGTTGCTCTGGCAGTTAAATTTGGCAATACTCGGCTTATTGATAATACGGTAATTAATTATGCTTAAAAAAAGAAAGCTTAAAATCGGGATTGTCGGTTGCGGGGCAATCGGCAGCTCTTTAGCAAAAGAGATTGCCGTTAATTTTCGTGGTTCCGCGGTTTTGTCGGCTCTTTATGATATAAGGGCGGAAAAAGCGCAATCGCTTTCACGCTCGTTATTAAAAAACACCAAGCTATCTGTTGGCAGCTTGGATATTTTGATTAAAAAATCAGGTCTGGTAATTGAAGCGTCAGCAGCCGCAGCCGCCTGGGAGATCACGCGCAAAGCTGTATCCGCCAGGCGCAAGGTTATGGTTATGAGCGTAGGCGGAATGGTCGGGCATCTGGATGAGCTGTTCAGGCAAGCCTCCCGAAATAACACCCAGGTTTATTTTCCCAGCGGCGCAATCTCAGGAATTGACGCGTTAAAAGCCGCGGATATCGCGGGAGTAAAAAAGGTTCTCCTGACTACGCGCAAGCATCCTTTTGCCTTTAGCGGCGTAGAATATGTCGAAAAAAAATTTAAACTTTCGGGTTTAAAAAAAGATAAGGTTTTATTTTCCGGAAGCGCATCTAAGGCCATAAAATATTTTCCGCAGAATATCAATGTTGCTGCGATTTTGGGCTTAGCCGGGATAGGAATGTATAAAACAAAGGTGCGGATAATCGCAAGCCCGGCCGTTACGAAAAATATTCACGAAATTCTTATTGAATCCAAGGCAGCCAAAATTTTTACGCGAACCGAGAATATTCTGCATCCGCAAAATCCCAAGACCAGTTTCTTGGCGGTATTGTCGGCAATCGCGACGTTAAAGCAGATTCTACAGCCGGTAAAGATCGGCACGTAGATAAAATGTATCCCGCCCTTGCAAGCAAGGGCGGGATAATTCGCCCAAACAACTTACGTTCACTATCGTTCCGTAAGTTGTGGGCTCATTAAAGAAAGGGGGTGAGTACAAAGATGGCAGATAAAGTAATGAAGGTCGGAGTAAAGAGAGAAAAAGGTTACCTCTACTACATTGACAAACAAGGCGATGTTTCTTGCGCGAAAATGGCAAGAGGGGCCAAAAAGGGAGGTAGTCCTAAGAAAGTAGCCAAATGCGGCATCAAAAGAAAAGTAGGATACCTTTATTTCTTGGACAAGAAAGGCGATGTTTCTTGCGCTAAGATGAAAAGAGGCGGAAAGAAGAAAAAGAAGTAATTTAGCGGTTTCAAAAAATTAGGGGACGTTTCTACTTATTTTAATAAAAATAAATAGAAGCGTCCCCTAAATAACTTTTTTGCTATAATTTATTTAATGAAAAGCGAAAACATAATTATCCGCGGGGCCCGCGAACATAACCTTAAAAATATCAACCTCGAGCTGCCGCGCAATAAACTGATTGTCGTAACCGGCTTGTCGGGATCGGGAAAATCCAGCCTTGCATTTGATACTATTTATGCCGAAGGCCAGCGCAGGTTCGTGGAAAGCCTTTCAAGCTATGCCCGGCAATTTTTAGAACAGCTGCAGAAGCCGGATGTAGATTTTATTTCAGGGCTATCGCCTGCGATTGCTATCGAACAACGCTCTGCAGGAGGTAATCCCCGTTCAACGGTTGCCACTCAAACCGAA
>JAHFFR010000077.1 GCA_023247825.1 Candidatus Omnitrophota bacterium | reverse complement strand
GCCGGACATATTTTAAATTACCCTCGAGTTTATCTTTTTTAAAAGCCATTATCCCGGTATTGATTTCTTTGATATCTTTCTCTACTTCATCGGCGTCTTTTTCTTCGACTATGCCGCAGATACTGAAATATTTATCGCGCCGAATCCTGCCGTAGCCGGAAGGCTTTTTCAAATGCGCGGTTAACAACGTGGCATCGACATTGTTTTCCAGATGATAATCCAGGAGTTTTTTAAGCGTCTCTTTTTTCAATAGCGGGTTATCCCCGTAAAGCACAAGCACAGTGCCTTTAAAACCTTTTAAAGCTCGCAAACCTGCTTTTACCGCGTCAGCGGTCCCGATAAGTTTCTTCTGGATAACTATTTTTGCGCCTTTAGGTATAATTTTACGCACCAGTTCCTGCTTATACCCTAAAACCGCGACTACCTGTTCGGGTTTTAAACCGGCTGCCAGATCCAGAACATAACCAAGCATCGGCCTGCCGCAGAGAGGATGCAACACTTTTGGCAGCTCGGATTTCATCCGCGTGCTTTTACCTGCGGCTAAAATTATTACGGCAATCTCTTTTTTCATCTTTAATTTACCAGATTTACATCAATATTTTTTTCTATCTTTTGCTCAATAATCTCAGTTCTTAACACCTTCTGGGTCTGGGGATTAATGACGGGCTGGCTAACATTCTCCCGGCGGATAAATTTTACCGGTGCGGATTTTTTCCCCGCCTTATAGGCACCCTGTACAGCATTAATAAGATCCTTACCCTCCTTAAGAGGAATCCTGTCGAATTCCAGTAAAACGTCGAGGAACCGAATACCTGATTTTTCCGCAGGACTATTTTTGACTACCCGAACAACGAGCAGGCCTGTATTAGGAACAAGCCCCATAATCTCTGATTGTTGCGGCGTAAGCGGCTGCACGGTACAACCAAGCCAAAATTTTAAAAATCCCGCTCCCCGCTCCATAGCTATGGTAGATATGGCATTGGCAAGCTTCACCAAAGAGGCCTCATCAGAAACTCTCAACATGACCGGTGGGGCATTCTTTACTCTAACCACCAACCCCCATTTAAAAGTTTTAGGCAAGGTAGGCATATGCCATAAATCAAAACTTTTAATTTCATTAAAAGGAATAATAAACATGCCATTTTGCGCCTGGGAATAAGTCTGCGTCTGATAGCTTCCGCCATAGACAGGAACATAAGTTGACCCCAGGAACATCCCGCCGTAAGAAGGAACGTAAGCAGTCTGCTGGCTGGTCTCTGTCCACACCCATTTTGCCCGCATTCCGAAGGGATCAACCTCCAGGTTCGAAAAATTAATACCCGCTTTCCACTCTACAAAATTCTGCTGAAGGTTTTTGATCGCGCCTATGGCCTCATCAACTGAAGCCATCTTCTGTGGAACAAAATAAAGCGTTTCCAAATTATCCCGCTGCGGCCAAGTCGAGGGCTTGCCCATCGGCATAGTAGCGCAACCGGACAATAAAAAAACCGAAAGAATACAATTTAAAAATTTAAATCTTCTCATTTCTCCTCTGCGAGTAGAAACAATTTATTATTTAATTAGCTGGGACGCATGGATTCGAACCATGATAGTCAGACCCAAATTCTGATGTCCTACCATTGGACGACGTCCCAAAATTATCCCAAGGCAGAACCAGTTTGCACCTTGTCCCTCTCCTGCGTGTAAGCCTCAAGGACTTTTTTCTGTAAATTTTCCCTAAACGACTGCGTTATAGGGTGGGCAATATCCTTATGTTCGGCCTGGCTGATTGGTGTTTCTTCCCCGCGTTGAGGGCTGGCCTCAACCGGTAGAAGAGAAGCACACTGGCTGCAATATTTACTGCGCAATTCATTCTTAAAAGAACATTTCGGGCAAGGATGCTTTACTTTACGGGAAGGCATGGCAATAAATAAGCCTGATGAGCCTTCAATCACCTTAATATCCCTGACCACAAAAACATTATCAAAGGTAACTGTGGCATACGCCTTTAACTTCTTATCCGGGGAATCTTTTAAGATTACCCTAACTTCGGTTATCTCCATTGCCGCCTCCTTGCTAACTAAACCGTAGAAGTTACGAAAATAGACCAAGATTTGTGTTTTTTAGCTAACTTACCGCTTAAATCTTTAGCCTGTTTCCGGGAATTACAGAGCGCAAATACTGCCGGCCCGCTCCCGGACATCATTATTTTTTCTAAGCCTATTGTTGCAAGCGCGTTTTTAACCTGATTAACTACAGGATAAAGGCTCCTGGTGACAGCCTCTAAATCGTTAAAGAGGCATTTAGCATCGATTCCCCTGCCCTTTTTTAACAACTCGGAAGTCAATATTTTAGCATTACATTTTGGCATTGTCAATCCAGAAAAAGTATCAAATTTTTGGTAAATTAAGGGCGTAGAAACCTTGATATTAGGATAGACCAGAATAAACCAAAGTTTAAGCTTCTTTAAAGAGGCAACTGGTTTTATTTTATCCCCCCGGCCGCTTCCTAAAGCAAATTTTGTATCATAGATAAAAAACGGGACATCGCTGCCCAGCTTGGCTGCTAAACTCGCTAATTTTGTTTTAGATAAATTTAAGTTCCAATACTTATTTAACCCCAAAAGAACGCTGGCCGCGTTACTCGAGCCTCCCCCTAAGCCCGCGCCGACCGGTATACGTTTCCTAATTTCTATCTCAAGCCCAAAACTTAAGTTATGGCTTTGGCTATTGGAAGCCAAACCATTGTTCCCTAGCTTAAATTCCTGCTTTAATAAGTCTGCTGCGCGCCAACAAAGATTGGCCGCTCCGGTTGGCACATGCCGGTTATTACATTTGATCTTAATTAAATTATCTTTGCGGTTTTTAAGAATAATTGTATCCGCTAAATCAATACGGCAGAACAAGGTGCTTAAATTATGGAAATTGTCTTTGCGTTTATTTAAAACTTGTAAATAGAGATTTAATTTGGCGAAGGATTTAACAACCAGGGGCGGGCAAAGACGATTCATGGACTTACTCTTAATAGCTTAAGGGGTATTAGATAAAACTGCTTTCTCGATATCCATGCTGGTTAAATTATATTCTCTCAAAAGTTCCTGAGGAGTGCCTGACTGGCCAAAACGATTGCGCACGCCTACGCGGACCACTTTTACCGGAAAATTCTCGGCAACCACTTCATCAATGCTTGAAGCCAGGCCGCCGATAGTATTATGCTCTTCGCAAACAACAATGAGCCTAGTTTCACGGGCGGCTTTAAGAATAATCGCATTATCCAGCGGCCGGATAGAATGCATATTAATCAGGCGCGCCTTTACGCCTTTGGCCGCCAGGTTTTTTACCGCTGAAAGCGCCTCATAAACCATTATTCCGCAGGCAATAATAGTTACGTTATCTCCTTCGGTTAATAGTTGAGCCTGCCCTAGTTTAAACTCCCCCTTATTTTCAACGGTAGAAATTTTTGACCGGCCTAAACGGACATAAAAAGGCCCCGGGCAGCCTGCCGCGGCCATTATCGCTTCAGCTGTCTGCGGCCCGTCGCAGGGGACGATAATATTCATATTCGGAAGCACGCGCATAAGCGCGATATCTTCAAGGGCCTGGTGGCTGGCGCCATCCGGGCCGACGGTAATGCCGGCGTGGGTCGCAACTATTTTAACATTAAAATTA
>JAHFFR010000076.1 GCA_023247825.1 Candidatus Omnitrophota bacterium | reverse complement strand
CGGGCTTATCCTTATGATGTATCCGCCGTTGGCTAAAGTCAAGTACGAGGAGCTGGGAGATGTTTTCCGGAATACTAAAGTCCTGGGCCTCTCGTTGGCGCAGAATTGGATTATCGGCCCTATTTTGATGTTTCTGTTAGCGATAGTTTTCCTGCATGATTATCCGCAATACATGGTTGGCTTAATTATGATCGGGCTTGCCCGCTGTATTGCGATGGTGATTGTCTGGAATGAACTGGCCGGCGGAGATACCGAGTATTGCGCGGGCCTGGTTGCGTTCAATTCTATATTTCAGGTATTATTTTATTCCGTTTATGCGTGGGTATTCATTACGATAATTCCCACCTGGTTTGGTCTTAAAGGGGTTGCGGTGAACGTGACGATAGCTCAAATTGCCCAGAGCGTTTTTATATATCTGGGTATTCCATTTATTGCCGGCATTCTGACACGTTTTAGCCTGGTAAGGCTTAAAGGCAAAGAATGGTATGAAAATAAATTCATTCCTAAAATTTCCCCGATAACTTTGTTTGCCTTACTATTTACAATTATAGTTATGTTTTCTTTAAAAGGAGAATATATTGTTAAGATCCCTTTTGATGTTGTGCGCATAGCAATCCCGCTGCTTATTTATTTTGTCGTGATGTTTTTAGCCTCTTTCTATATGGGCAAAAAATTCAATGCCGGTTACGCAAAAACCTCAACACTGGCATTTACCGCCGCAAGCAATAATTTTGAACTGGCTATTGCCGTCGCGGTCTCGGTATTCGGCATAGGCTCCGGCGCAGCGCTGGCGGCTGTGATTGGGCCATTGGTAGAGGTGCCGGTGCTTATCAGTTTGGTGAACGTCTCGCTTTATTTTAAAAAGAGATATTTTTAAACATAACAATTTGAGGTCAAAATGAATATATTCGTCGGTAATTTATCTTTTGAAGCCAAAGAATCGGATGTCTTAGGGGCTTTTGCGTCTTTTGGCAAAGTTGATAGCGTGGTAATTGTAATGGAGAAGAAGGGTAAAAAATCCCGGGGGTTTGGGTTTCTTGAGATGCCCGATGAGCAGGAGGCGCTGGCGGCAATTACCGGTTTGCAGGGCAAAGAAATATTAGGCAGGCCGATCAATGTTATGGCCGCTTTAGCGAAGAAGGAAAAAAGCCAGCCTAAGGATCATAAAAAAAGTGATTCAAGGGAGGATTTTTCTTACAAGCGGACAGGCAAATATAGAGAGGGCAGGCGTACGCTTAATTATATGAAACGCCGGGCGGGTTCCGGAATTACCGCGCCTGAAACTGTGCGTAAATTTAAAGCTAATCCCATGCGTTGGCGTAAGAAGCCGAAGCGGGCCACTCCTTATCAGAAGCCGGAAGGCGAGCCCAAGCCTTGGATTAAAAGTAAGGGCAGCCAATCCCGGCCCTGGAAAAAAGCCACGGGCGGATCTAAACCCTGGAAAAAATCCGGGGGCAAACCCAAGCCCTGGCGTAAAAGAAATGAAATTAAAGCTTAATCTTTTTCCGGTTGTCCCGGATATGGAAGAGAAGATGGCCGATATAATTCAAAAGGCAGTGGATGGCCGCGCAAGCATAGTTGAAATTGCTTACGGCACAGCGGCCTCCAGCGTGAAAAAACGCATCCTTAATTTTCTAAACAAAAAAGAAATCCGCCAACTTTATTCGAGGCTGGAAAAGACTGATAAGGGATGGGGAAGGGTTTATTTGCATTTTAGGTGGGGATAGGGTTTTATGGCTCAAAGAAATCTCATTAATGAATTTTATTCACTGGTAGAGGTCGATGATTATGACGGCCATTATGCCAAAGATATAAAAGATAACAGCTATTTTGGCATGCCGCTGGAAAGTATTGTTGCCGCGGAAAAACGCCTGCGTTCTGCCGGCCAGCGCGGAATTGCTTATTTTTCTATGGAATACGGCCTGGCTACCAGCTGTTACAATAAATTATCCAGCCAACTGCCATTAAATCCCAAAAACAGCCTTCCGGAAAACGCGGTTTTCTCCAATTTTCGCGTGGCGGATTATTTTTTTGTCCTTCATCCCGATAACATTATTGACATGCCCATTTACAGCGGCGGCCTGGGTGTCTTAGCCGGGGACACGGTTAAGACCATGGCTGACTATAAGCTTCCGGCGGCAGGTATCGGGATACTCTGGAATTCCGGTTATTTCAGGCAGAAGTTCTGGTTTAAATACGGCCAGGCCCCCGAAAAAATGCGCTGGGATCCGTATACTTATCCGGGGCTAATCCCTTTAAAAAACAGGATCAAGATCTCTCTTAAGCCCGAAGATGTCTATCTCCGGCTCTGGAAATATTATGTCTATAGCCATAAGCATGATGCGGTTGTGCCGCTGGTATTGCTTGATTCCAATGTCGAATCCAACAGTCAGCGTGCGAAAGATCTGACCGATCAGCTTTACCGCAGCGACAATGTGTTTTTAAAATTATTACAGAGGGTAATGCTCGGTTTCGGCGGGATAAGCGCGTTAAGCGAATTAGGCTACCATATTGATACATACCATCTTAATGAAGGCCATGCCGTGTTCGCCTTTGTTGCCAAGGCAAGGGGCCTGGCAAATGATGAATTAGAAAAACTGAAAAAGCAATTTGTTTATACCTGCCATACTCCGGTTGAAGCCGGCCATGATAAGTTTTCTTTCGACGACTTGAATAAGGTGCTGAAAAAAGAAGATACTGATATTATCGAAAAATTCGGCAAGGAGCATTCGGGGCTGGCCAATCTTACGTTGCTTTCCATGAATATTTCCTCGGCGATAAACGCGGTTTCCCATAATCATCAGAAAGTAATGCATATCCAATTCCCCAAATATAAGGACCGGATACAATATGTTACTAACGGCGTGCATCCTTACACATGGGTCTCGCAAAAGTTTAGCGAACTCTTTGAGAAATTCCCCGAGACATTTCCCGATTTTAAAAATAACCCTATGATTTTATCAAGGGCAGTTGAGTTAAAGAATAACCCCGATTTCCGCGCGCAGTTATGGCAGGCGCATCAATCAAACAAAGCTGAATTATGTAACTTTCTGGATAAATGGAGGCTGGATAAAGACGCGTTTACTATCTGCTGGGCAAGAAGGATAGCCGCGTACAAAAGGCCGAGTTTAATTTTGCATGATATAAGCAGATTAGCGCGGATTGCCCGTGAAGTGGGGCCCCTGCAGATTATTTTAGCCGGCAAAGCGCACCCTAACGATAATTTGGGCTTCACTTATGTCAACGAAACGTTGGACAAGGTGGATAAGCTCAATGAAGATTATAGTAAATTTAAAGTAATCGTTTTAGAGAATTATGATATTTCGCTAGGTAAATTGCTTACTTCCTGCGTCGATGTCTGGCTGAATAATCCTCTGCCGCCTTTTGAGGCCAGCGGGACAAGCGGGATGAAGGCGATCTTAAACGGGGTCCTGCAAATGACCACGGTTGACGGCTGGGTAGCTGAAGTAACTGATAAAAAAATGGGCGCGTTCTTTGGGTATAGAAATAGCGAAGGCAGTGTGGGCAATGAATCTGATTTGCATATGAATGATGATTCTGAAGAATTGTATCGCGCCCTGGAAACGATGGTGAGCCTGTATTACAAGACCAATCAGGCGGGTAAAGTAAATAACTCTTCGGAATGGATAGATATGATGATTGAATGTATTTGTACCGCGGCACGGTTTAATACTTACCGCATGCTTGATCAGTATAAAAAAGAGATCTGGCATATCTCCTAAATAAGCGTATAGATTTATTC
>JAHFFR010000033.1 GCA_023247825.1 Candidatus Omnitrophota bacterium | reverse complement strand
TTTCACCGCCCATACCGCGGCCATCACCCACCTCATCGGTACGGATAAATTCCGTGCGGTAGTTTGTCCTCTCCGGAAAAAGCCGCAAGGTATCCTGGTCCGGGTTATTCAATTGGCAGGGTACAACCTGTGATTGAGGAAACGCGCTTGGCTCAATTAAGAATAAACTGACTAAACCCATAATGGCAAATATGCTTAATTTTTTACCCATAAACCCTCCTTTTACCATTCAAATAAACCGCCGCCCTTCTGTCCATAGAACAATAGGCCCACCCATGTATCCTCTTTGCCAAAAATAGTGTTTAAATCCCGCGAGACTACGAACTGAAGGTTATAATTGGCTGAGAAACTATAGGTAAGCCCCCACCTAACGGTTGTATCGCTGCCTCTTGAAGGGCGATTCAAGGCCTGAGTAAGATTTTCAACTTGCGCGTAAGTTGACCAGCGGCTGCTTTTGCCTAAGGCATATTTAAATTCAAGGAATTCTCCCAAAACATCCTCTTTCTTCGCATCCCTGCCTCCGGAAATCTCAAATCTTATGCGCGCGGGGCCAAATTCCTTCTGCCCGTCAATACCTGTGCGCCATCTCTGAATAATGTTACCGCTAAAATCCTCGGCTTTCTCATCCATATCCCAGCTGCGCAGCCGCTCAACACCCATAGGGTCAAAAATCCTTCCTGTCAAAAACGAAACCCCTAACCAGTCATTAAGGTGCTGGCCGATGCGAGGAGTTGAAAGTTTACCCGCAAGCGCAAAGTTGTTATCCCTTTCAAAATATTCCATCCCTGAGCCGCGAGTTAAGCCTATCTGATATTCCAGTAAATCATTTTGCCCTTCAATCGCCACCCCCCAATCACGGTCTAAACCAATGAATTCCATGGCCGGGCTCTGTAAAAGTGTCCCATGCGTGTCAATCCAGGGCTGAATTCCATAAGGCACGTAAAAATGGCCGACTCTTACATTAAGCATCGGCGGCAGGGCGCGCAGGCGCAGATACGCATTATGCAGTTCTGCTTTAAAATCATTGGACTTATCCGTATATTCGCGATTCATCTTTTGGCCATGGTCAAACTGATCGTTATAATAGGCGGCCCTGAATTGCACATTCATATCGCCGATCTGCCCATCGGGCCCAGAAAAAGTCCCAAAGAGAATAAAACCTCCCGAGTTCCTTCCTTCCACTTTCCCTAAATCAAAAGAATAGCGCCCGGAAAGATAGACTTCTTTATAGAGGATATAATTTTTTCGCTCAGTCATAGCATTAAATAAATTCAGTAAATAAGGTTTACGCTCTTCTACAGTTTTAGGTTTTTCCAAACCTTCGCCAATCTGTTCAAGGATATCATCGCCTGCTAGTGCCAAAACGCTTCCCATAGATACAGCCAAAAATATGCTTAAGATTATCCCTTTTTTAAAACTCATGATTTTCTAAATTTTGAGATAAGTTCAACAACCTCATTTATCTTTTTTTGTTTTTCCCTCTCAGGCTTTCCTTTAAGCGCGCTTACCACGCAGCCATCGATGTGTTTTTTAAATATCTCATCCTCCACCCTATGCAGCGCGCCGACAATGGAATGAATCTGGGTAATTATATCCACACAGTACCGTTTTTCTTCAATCATCTTTTGTACGCCGCGGACCTGCCCCTCTATTTTTTTTAGAAATTCCAGCTGTTCTTGGTGAGTTGTAGGCTGTTTCATCTTTGCCCCCTTTCAATAGAACTATACCATACCCCTCTACTCTATGTCAAGAAAAATAAAATTATCCACTAACTTTTATTAATTTTTTCTTATATCCTCTCATAAAGAGAGAGTTGCTTACTACTGAAACGGAACTAAAGGCCATTGCGGCGCCTGCAATCATGGGATTAAGCAGAAATCCGGTAAACGGATAGAGTATGCCGGCAGCCACGGGGATACCGATAGTATTATAGAAAAACGCCCAAAAAAGATTCTGTTTGATTTTTTTCATCGCATAAGCCGATAAATCTATAGCCATAGCAACATCCCGCAGGTCGTCTTTAATAAGGATAATATCTCCTGATTCTACGGCAACATCCGTGCCGGTTCCTATGGCTATACCTAAATCGGCCTGAGTAAGAGCAGGCGCATCGTTTATTCCGTCACCGACAAAAGCAACCTTTAAACCTTTGGACTGGAGTTTTTTAATCTCATCAACTTTATCTTTTGGCAGGACTTCTGCCAATACTGCCTGAATACCCACCTCTCTGGCAATGGCCTGGGCTGTGCGATTGTTGTCACCGGTGATCATAATCACTTCTTTACCTGTCCCTTTCAATTTATCTACGGTAGCCCTGGCAAACTCTTTTACAGTATCCCTTACTGCAATTAAACCTATTAGCTTGTTATCTTGCGCTAAGAGCATAACTGTTTTTCCTTCGTTTTCTAACCTGCCTAAATCGCTCTCCGCAATTTTAAGGTCAATTTTTCTATCCTGCATCAGCCTGCGGTTCCCTAATAAAATCTCGGTATCCCCGGCTCTGCCGGTTATCCCTTTGCCGGATATAGATTCAAATTGCGAAATTTTCGTTAAAATGATCCCGCGTGCTTGCGCGGCGCTCACAATTGGGTCAGCTAAAATATGCTCGGACGCCTTTTCTAAAGAAGCGGCCAATTTCAGTATTTCTTCTTCCTTTAAAGTATAACTGGCTAAATCAGTAAGCTTTGGCTTGCCCACGGTCAAGGTACCCGTCTTATCGAAAATTATCGCTTTAATCTCATGGGCAACCTGTAAAGAAGCGGCGTCCTTAATAATTATTCCGTTTTCCGCGGCTTTTCCTGTCCCCACCATAACCGCAGTAGGCGTCGCTAAACCGAGAGTACAAGGACAGGCAATAATAAGGACGGTAATGAACACGGAAAGCGCGAATATGAAACTTTTGCCTAGTAAAAGCCAGCTGAAAAAAGCACCCAGAGCAATGATGATGACTGCGGGAACAAAAATACCGGCAATTTTATCGGCTAATTCCTGCACCGGCGCCTTTGAACCTTGCGCCTCTTCTACTAATTTTATTATCTGGGCCAAGGTAGTTTCCTTGCCAACCCTTGCCGCCTTAAATTTAAAAGCACCGCTTTTATTTATTGTCCCGGCGATAACTGAATCATTAATGGTTTTCTCAACCGGTATGCTTTCCCCTGTCACCATTGACTCATCAACGCTGGAATATCCCTCAATAACCTTCCCGTCTACCGGGATTCTCTGTCCCGGCTTGACCACAACAACATCTCCGACAATCAGATCTTCGATCGAAATCTCTTCTTCCCTGCCTTGGCGGATAACTCGAGCAGTTTTAGGACGTAAATTCCATAGCCGCTTAATCGCTTCGGATGTTTTTCTTTTGGTAATCGCTTCTAAATATCTGCCTAATAAAATAAAAGTGATCAGAAAGGCCGCGACCTCGTAATAAAGATCCTGCATCCCGAAAGATTTATTGCCTGACCAGACGGCAATGCTTACAAACAAACTATACAAATAAGCGCTGCCCACCCCCAAAGCCACCAAAGTATCCATATTTGCAACATGGCTTTTAATAATAGTTAAAAATCCCCGCGTGAAAAATTGATAACCGCAGAATAAAACCCCTGTTGCCAACAGGAATTGAACTAAAGCCATATTATCCATAACAATTTTATGGACAGCCAGGCCCAAACATGGCCCCATAGAAATATACATCAGGATAGCGGATAAAACAGCAGAGGCAATAAACTTGATTTTTAGGCTTTTTACCTCCTTTTCTCTGAGTTCTTTTTCCGTATCCAGGGATGCTCCGGGTAAATAGGCCTTATATCCCGATTTCCCGACTATCGCGATTAAATCCGCTACCTTTAATTTTAAAGGATCGAACTCAATATATGCCTTCTCCGCGGCAAAATTAACCCGGGCGCTTGCGATGCCTAAAGCTTTTTTCAATGCGCCTTCAATATTGCCTGCGCAAGAAGCGCAGTGCATGCCGGAGATATTTAAAATAATCTTTTCCATAATATTTTAGGATGCATCAAAAATCTTTATTTAACGATTTCATTGAACAATAAAGCTTGCCCGCATATTGCCATGGCCAGGGCCGCAATAAACACTGCAATAAGCGTAAAATGTTCCTTTCTTGTCCGCAACAAACTCAATAGTCTCTGTTTTACCAGCAGGAACTGATAGATTCACTTTAAATTCAGAAATAGCTAAACCATGCGCTACATCTGTGCTTGTTACCACCAAACGCACCCTTTCGCCTAATTTTACTACTATTGGATCCGGATCAAATTTATACTTTGAGGCTTTAACCTCGATAACTCTTATTCCATCTTTTAATTTCCCTGATAATTCTGGATTATCAGGAATTTCTCTCCCCCTTTTACGGTGGCCGCCCCCTTTGGCATATAGTGCTTCCGTTGAGCTATCGGCAAAACAATACAAATTCATAAACACAACAAAGAATAATACACCGAAAAAAACAAAATATCTTTTCATTTTATGCCTCCCTTGCGTTTTTTCCACAACCAACCTATACTTAAGGATTCATCCCGTACAAGTACCATATATATCGCTGCCCCCAAGAGCCCAATATCTCTCGTCTCTTCAAATTTAAATAAAACTAATATTCCAAATAATTGTGCTGCGGCAATAGCAGCAAAAAAACGGGTAGATAACCCAACTATCAAAGCAATACCGGTTAATACTTCCAACAGGCCAATTAAGAGAACAGAAATATTTACATCCCAAGGTAATTTGAGAAAAAAATCCATAGATTTAATAGTTTCCGCCCAGATATCATTTCGAAATTTACCAATCCCAAATAACAAAAATACGGCTCCCAAACCAACCCTTGTAATTAGAAAAGCAACTTTATTTTTCATATTCCCAAACAATCCTCCTAATCATTTACCTCTGCCTCAACTCTAACTGTAGTTTCCGGATAAAGAGGATCGTTACTGGTTATCGCAGCATCTCTGATTAATTTTCCGGGTTTTACGTGTGAACTGGCGAGATCTACCATTAATTCTATTTCTCCGATTCCTTGCGGCTTAATTTCTACTTGCCAATCCTTAGGTGAGCCTTCGATTCCAAAATATGGGCTTTTGGCTTTACCTACCTTTAAGGAAATCGTAGCACAAGGACAGGATGTCTTTATCTGTTTAATAAGTAAAGGCAGATTGCCTTTGTTTGAGAGTTTGAAAACCTTGCTCACCCTTCCCTTCTTTTTACTCATCGTCCCGAAATGGAAAGAAGTGGAATCTAAAATAATCTGCGGCCGTTTTTCACCCGCTTCTTTAATTAATTTCTTTTCTATATCTTTTTTAATTTGCCCTTCCAGTATTGTATTTAGCGAGAATTTCTTGGCCACCTTATAAAAAATATCTTCTTTAGCCGCTCCGCTCTCTAAAAGCGCGTCTATATAAGCTTTCATCTGGCTTGCCTCAGGACAAGTGCATTCGGAAAAAGCCACCTTGCATACGCAACACTTAAGCTTGGAATAAACTTCCGATTTTAAAGCATCGGTATTTTGGGCAAATGTGATGCCAGAAAAAAATATTAAATATACAAATAATAAAATAACCGACTGGACTTTATAACTAATCCGCATCTTAAATTCCTTTCTCGTATTTTGTCTTAACTTTTTCAATAGGTATAAATTATTGATTAGTGATGGCCTGAATGGCCGGATGGACTGCTCCAACCACCGCCGCTGCTTCCTTGCTCAGAAGCACAACCGGAAATTATAACCGCGATTAAAAGACATAACAATAATACCGTCTTCTTCATTTTTTATTTCCTCCTTTACTTATCAATGATGATGGCTTCCGTGCATACCGTGATCCTTAGAAGACGAAACCCCCTGCATCATTTCCATTTCTACTTTTTTAATATATTTTTGCGGGTCTTTTTTAAAAGTCTCAATACACATCGGGCAGCAGAAGTTATAGATTTTACCTTTATATTCATAAGTTGCTTTTGTTTTTTCATCTATCTTTTCTCCCGAAACAGGACAAATCTTATTCCCTACGTCAACGGCTTTTACCTGCGCCATTTGATGCTGGCCGCTATCATCTTGCGCGAATACGAATGTCCCCGACATCATAATCATCCCTGCTGCAACCGCAGCACATAATCTTTTCTTCATTCATCCTCCTTGCCCACAAGGGCAGACCCGCGCAACTCCTTATAAGCGCGGGGTGTTTCATGTTTTTTGTTTTGCCAGCCTGTTTTCTTCACGCCAAGAATAAAGTGTAGGCACAATAAACCAGGTAATCATTTCAATAATCATACCGCCGATTAAAGGAATCGCCATCGGCTGCATCATTTCCGCGCCGGTTCCTTTTAAGAACATGATCGGCAAAAGCGCGACAATAGTAGTAATCGTAGTTAAAAACGCGGGCCTTATTCTGCCTAACCCCGCATAGAGCGTTGCATCAACTACATCTTGGCGCGTCTTTATCTTGTTCCTGCGCTCCTTAAACACATCATCAAGATAGGTAGTCATCAATATACCATCATCAACCGTAATACCAAACAAGGCAATAAAACCTACCCAAACTGCCACAGAAAAGTTAAACCCGGAAAATGCCAACAACCAAACCCCGCCAGCCAAAGTTACCGGAACCGCGGTAAAAATAAAGACTGATTTTATAATCGAACGAAAGTTCATATAAATGAGCATAAAATTAATTAAAAGGCTGATCGGAAGCAATACGGCGATTTTATTCTTGGCGCGGACCTGATTTTCAAACTGCCCTGACCATTGGATAAAATAACCCGCAGGAAGCTTAACTTTTTTATTCACAATCTTAGAGGCTTCTTCCACGAAACCTACCATATCTCGGCCGCGCACATTCATTAAAACATAGGCACGCAGGAGACCGTTTTCAGAATTAATCATTGCCGGTCCGGTTACAAAATATATATCCACTAATTGGCTAATCGGGATCTGTGTCCCATCTTTAGTCGATACCAAAACACGCCTAAGCGCGTCAATGTTATCGCGCAGTTCCCGGGCATAACGCACGCGCACAGGGTATCTTTCTCTTCCCTCCACAGTAGTGATCAAATTTTCTCCGCCAATCGCCATTTCAATTACATCCTGAACCTCGCGGATAGAGATGCCGTAACGGGCTATCTGTTCTCTTTTTATTTTGAATTCAATATAAGGTTTACCGACAATTTTTTCTGAATATAAATCTACCGCCCCGGGAATCTCTTTAACCACTTTTTCTATTTCAGTAGCAATGCTCTCAATCTTTTGTAAATCCGGGCCAAAAACCTTAACCCCAACCGAGGTCCTAATCCCCGTAGCTAACATATCGATGCGGTTAATAATCGGCTGGGTCCAGATATTTGAAACACCGGGCAGCTGTAAAGCCGCGTCCATTTGCCGAATAAGTTTTTCCTTGGTCAGGCCTTTGCGCCACTGGTTTTTTGGTTTTAAAGTGATAATAGTTTCGAACATCTCAATCGGCGACGGATCAGTGGCGGTTTCCGCGCGGCCAACCTTGCCTACGACTATCTCTACTTCCGGGAAAGATTTAATAATTTTATCCTGAATTTGAATAACCCGAACTGCTTCAGTCAATGAAGTAGATGGCCGCATCACCGGCATAAACAGGATTGAACCTTCATCAAGAGCCGGCATAAATTCACGGCCGATACGCGGAGAAACCCAAAACCAGCCTAGACTTAAAAGCCCGATTAAAATCAGGGCTAAAACTGATTTTGCTTTTTTTGGCAGAATGAAAATAAGCGTTAGCATAACGATTACGGAGAAAATAATTAAAGAGATAATGTCCTTGGGAAGAATAAAAGCAAGGCTAGATACCAGGATAACCGCGGGAATTAGCAAAAAAACCGTGCGGTAGCTTAAGCACCAGCGTAAAATCTTTTCATAATAGTGGTGCAAAGCTCTGACCAATGGATTCTCTTCTGGAGGACGCAGTTTTCCTTTTAAGAAAAGCATGCATAAAACCGGGATAAGCGTCAAGGCAACGGTTATCGAAGCAAGCAAGACGAGTGACTTAGTCCAAGCAAGGGGTATAAAAAGCTTGCCTTCTTGCGCTTCCAAAGCAAAAACCGCTAAAAAAGAAACCACAGTAGTAAGCACTGCAGTTAATACTGCTGATCCCACTTCGCTGGCCGCGCTATAAATTACATCAAAACGTGTTTTAATACCCTTTTTAATATCCTCGGCATAAATAAGCAAATTGCGGTAGGCATTCTCCGTCATAATAATACCCATATCCACCAATGTTCCGATAGCAATGGCAATGCCGGATAAAGACATAATATTGGCATCGATCTTAAGATAATACATCGCAATATAAGCCATCAATACCGAGAAAGGCAGTGCCAAGCAAATCATTATCCCGGCCCAGATATGCGCCAAAAATGGGACAACTACAGCCATGGTAATAATAATTTCTAAAATTAAAGCCTCGCGAATCGTGCCGATCGTGCGGTGAATAAGCTCGGTGCGGTCATAAAAAGGAACAATCTTTACTCCCGCGGGTAACCCCTTTTCTAATTCTTTGATCGCCACTTTTACGCGATGAATTACCTGCATCGCATTTTCGCCATAACGCATAATTACAACGCCGCCCACTGCTTCCTGACCATCTTTATCTATCGCCCCCCGGCGAAAATCCGGGCCTAATTGCACAACCGCGATATTTTTTACATATACGGGTGTCCCATTAATTTCTCCTACCACAATATTTTCAATATCATCCAATGACTTAATAAATCCCAAACCGCGGATAATATATTCCATAGCATTATTTTCAATAACTTTAGCGCCCACATCAACATTGGATTTTTTTACCGCATCCATTATCTGGCCTAAATGCACGTTATAGGCAAGCATCTTATTCGGATCAATATCGATCTGATATTGTTTGACAAAACCCCCGACAGAGGCTACCTCAGAAACACCATCCACAGAATTAAGCTGATAACGGATAAACCAGTCCTGTAAAGACCTTAATTTATCAATACTATAGCCCTTGCCTTCAACCGTATACCAGAAAACCTGGCCTAAACCTGTAGCATCGGGACCTAAGACAGGCACTACCCCCGTAGGCAGACGGCCGGAAACAAGGTTCAATTTCTCAAGCACCCTTGAGCGCGCCCAGTAATAATCAACGCTATCCTTAAATATAAGGTAAACTTCTGAGAAACCAAAAGCGCTGGAAGCCCGAATGGTTTTAACACCCGGCACACCGCGCAAAGATACGGAAAGCGGATAGGTGATCTGATCTTCTACATCTTTCGCAGAACGCCCGGGCCACTCCGTATAGACAATTACCTGTTTTTCTCCGATATCAGGAATAGCATCTACCGGGATATTGGTAATTGCCCATAACCCCCAGAAGAAAACCGCGATGTAAACCACAATCACCACAAATGGCGTTCTTAAACAATAATTTATAAGTTTATTAATCATAGTTTACTCACTTATCGATATTAATGACGGTGCTGCGCCTTAGCTTCGGATCCCTCTTCCTGTTTTATTTCGGTTGCCCCGCCCCATAATGCCGACATTCCGCCGCTAAGCTGGCTCTGAGAATCAATTAAAAAATTACCGGTTGTGACCACGAGATCATTTTCCTTTAGTCCTTTTAACACCGGAAAAAATTTATCCTCTTGCCCGTTCACTATCGCGACAGCTTCCTGCTCTATATCTATTTCTTGCGCCCTGAATTGCCCTTTACCTAAATCTAAATAGACAATCTTTCTTAGGCCCGTATCTAAGACCGCCTCCCGCGGAACTGCTAAAATATTGCCTAAATCAATATGGATAATCGCATCAGCATACATATTCGGCTTTAATTTCCCCTGCGGGTTATCAATCTGCACGCGCGCACGGACACTGCGTGTATCCATATTCAAAACAGGATCCAAAGCAAGGATCTTGCCGCTAAATTCTTCACCCGGATAAGCAATCGCCGTGAGCACGACGTGGTCGCCTACTTTAACCGAACCTAAGTCATATTCATATATAGTCAGATACGCCCAAACGTAAGGGCTTAAAGAATCTGAAAGCAGTAAAGAACGGTCAGAATCAGCTTTGCTGCTCTTTAGTTCTTCTATTTGCTCATCGCTTAACCCCTGAAGCTTAAGTTTCATCGCGCTGGCAATAACCATAGCCTGGAGTCGAAGGCTAATCTCCGGGTTCTGATTTACCTTTATCATTTCATTAGTTTTATATGCCTGGATAAACTCCTGCTGCGCTTTATATAACTCAGGGTCATAGGCAATTTTTGCCACAGTGCGCACCATACGCATTAAAGGCAGGGATATTATTCTCTCGGTTTTTACTCCGATTAATTCCTGCTGGCTTTGACTTACCCTTACTAATCCCTCCCCCTGCGAGGGTTCTTCCTGCGCTTCTTCATAAACAGGAATATAATCCATCCCCATGGAATCTTTCATAAAGGTAGGAGAAGTTATACCCGGATTCATCGGGTTACGGTAGTAAAGTATCTTTTTGTCATTCTTTTCTTTAGCAAAAGAAAAAACCGTACTCAAAAATAAAATCATAAATACAATTATTAGCTTATGCATAATATTCTTCATTTTTCCACCTCGCTTAAATCTACGCCTACGGCCCGCTCCAAATCCGCCAGGTTCTCGTAATATTCAACTAATTCCCTGTAATAATCTATTTTTGTTTTCACCAGCATGCGCTCAGTATCCAGAAGCATCATTATATCGCCCTTCCCTGATAAATATGCAGAGCGCGTTGCCTTAATCGAAGCCTCCAATAGGGGAATCTGAGAAGTCTTGTATAAATTAATTTTGTTTTGCGCAATTTTAACCTTTGTAGCCAGCTCTTTGGTTTCAGCTATTGCCCTGTTTTCCATCGCCAGATATGCTGCCTGCGCCTCTTCTAAATTAGCAATAGCTTCTTTAATTTCATAACGCTGCTTGGTCCAAAACCATAAAGGAACACTCAATGCCAACATCAAATCCCAGGGGCCGATTGTCCCGGTAGTAATGCCGCGCATAACCACCCCGGTCATAATATCCGGAAGAAAACTTTTCTTAGCCAGATTTTTGGCATATTTATTTTTTTCTATGGCGTAAGAAAAAATCAGCAGCTCCGGCTGATTCTCCAGCGCAAGCCGGTACAAGGAATCCGAATCTTTATTAAAGGAGAAATCCTCCCGTAATTCAGGTATACCTAGCGCAAAATCGGGTTTTCTGTTTAATAATGAGTTTAATCTTGTTTCGATTGAACCTCTTTCCTGCTCTAAATTACGGATATCATTATCAAGCTCGGCTATCTCAAGATTTATCTTAAAAAGTCCTTCCTGTTCTATGTCCCCTACCGTATATTTTGCCTCGGCGCTTTCCGCCGCCTGCTTTAAAAATTCCAGGCTCCATTGTTTTAATTCTATTTCTCTATAGTTCATAAATAAATCATTGTAGGCATGCTTTACTTCATTTATAATCCGGAGTTCCTTATTTTTATATTCGCCGGCAATCATCTGGGATTCAACCAAAGCGATTTTCCCCTTTAGAGATAATTTGCCGAACCAGGGGATTGCCTGGTTTACCGAAAGCATCCGGTCTTCAGACATGGTTTTGTTTAGTTGGAAAGGGCTGCCGCGGGCCTTCTCAAAAGTAAATCCTACTGTCGGATCCTCCAGAGATTTTGCCTGAGGGATTCTTGCCTTAGCTGCCTCCCAGCGATTCTTAGCAGCTAAGATATCAGGATTATTTTGAATTGCTTCTTTGAGTAGCGGATCCAGTGTAAGTATGCCTTGAGAAAAAGAAAAGCCATAATTTAGGATAAATACATTCACTAAAATTATGGCTAAAATCTTCTTTGCCATCCTAAGCCGCCTTCCTGAACCTGGAAATTAATTCCACGACTTCGGCGATCTTCTTTTGTTTTTCTGCTTCCGACCTTCCTCTCAAAGCGCTTATCACGCAGCCGTCAATATGTTTCTTGAATATCTCGTCTTCCACTTTATGCAAAGCGCCGATAATCGAGTGAATCTGCGTAATGATATCAATACAGTATCTTTTATCCTGAATCATCTTTTGCACGCCGCGGACCTGGCCTTCTATTTTTTTTAAGAATTCTAACTGCTCCTGATGAGTCGTGGGCTGAATCATCTTTTGCTCCTTTCGCTTAAAGTATACCATACCCCACTACCCTATGTCAAGCAAAAATAAAATTATTTTGGCCTGTTAAATTAATTAGCCAAAAAACTTGTCGCCTTTTGCCCAGTTTTCGCCATCTACCTCATCAATAACCAGATAGGTCGCTTCCTTGGGTTTTCCCGCCACTTTCAACAAGGTATCCGAAAACTCTTTTGCGATCTTTTCTTTCTGCTCTTTAGTGAGTTTGCCTACTAGCTTTAAATTTATATACGGCATAAACACCTCCTCTATTTTGAGATCAAAAATATCCCGGTCTGGGCGAATAAATTAGGTAAAATTGCAACCCTTCGCTTCTCCCCAATACAAATTCGACGCTCAATATTAATACCTTTCGAGCGGCAATAATCCCTGAAATCGCTGATACTTAAAAAATGTAAATTCGGGGTTTCATACCATTGATAAGGAAGCAATCCGGTTACCGGGGTCTTGCCTTTAAAAAAAAGCTGCAGCCTCGCTTTATAATAGGCAAAATTAGGAAAACCTACAATTACCTGTTTACCTACCCGCAAGGCGTCAATAAGCACTTTATCAACGTGAATGATCTGCTGCATACTCTGATTAAGCACCACATAATCAAAAGATTTATCGCTGAATTCTGCCAGGCCAGTATCGATATCCCCGTGAAAAACATTTAAACCCTTGGCTACGCATTTATAAATCGCCTGCTCATCAATTTCAATTCCCTGGCCGTGGACTTTTTTTTCTTTAATCAGAAGATACAAAAGGTCACCGTTACCGCAGCCTAAATCTAAAACGCTGGATTGCGCGCCTACTAAACTTAAAATTACCTCGTGATCCAATTGAATGTCTTTACGCGCCATAAACACCGGTCACCTCATAATCATAAAATATTTTTTTAAGGAAATGGCTGATTAAATGCGTCTCTTCTTCAACCTCCAGGAGAAATGCATCGTGGCCGTAAGTTGAATCAACTTCGCAATAAGTTGTTTGGACTCCGGCAAGCTTACAGCCCTTGATTATCTCTTTTGACTGATACGCCGGATATAACCAGTCGGATTTAAAAGATATAACCAGCACTTTGGCTTTTACCCCGCGCAAACGATCGCAAAATGGGCGGCCTGCCGAAGCATCAAAATTATCCATTGCCTTGGTTATATAGAGATACGAGTTTGCGTCAAAACGCTTGACAAAATTGTCCCCGCGGTAACGCAAATACCCTTCGACCTCAAAATCAGCGGTAAATTTAAACGGCTCATTGCTTTCTTTTCTCTGCCGCCCGAATTTTTCAGCCATCGAGCTGTCACTCATATATGTTATATGACCGATCATCCTGGCTACGGCTAACCCCTTGGAAGGGGCCGGGCCGTCATAATAATTACCGGATTTCCAATGCGCGTCCGCCATAATCGCCTGCCTTCCCACTTCATTAAACGCGATCTGCTGCGGTGAATGCCTGATCGTCGTGGCAATCGGAACAGCGCTATGAATTCTATTGGGGTGGTTAACTAACCATGATAAAACCTGCTGGCCGCCCATTGAACCGCCTACAACAGAAAGCAATTTATCTATACCCAAATGATCAATCAGGTGTTTCTGGGCGTTAACTATATCATTAATGCCGATTAGCGGAAAATCCAAAGCATAAGGCTTATTAGTTTTGGGATTTATGCTTGAGGGGCCGGTTGAGCCCTTGCACCCGCCGAGTATATTTGAACAAATAACAAAATATTTATCAGTATCAAAAGCCTTTCCCGGGCCGATAAACGCATCCCACCAGCCAAGAGTGGCGTACCCGCCAATCCTATATGGCGGGGTGCATCCGGGATCATCCTGGCCTTCATGCGCCCCTGCCGCGTGCGCATCTCCTGAAAGGGCGTGCACAATAAGAATGGCGTTGGTTTTTTCCTGATTTAAAACTCCGTAGGTTTCATAAACCAAGGTAACCGGGCCGAGCTTCTCTCCACTCTCAAGCTTAAGTGAATCAAAAGAAAAAGTTTGAGCCTGCACAATACCTACATTATCATTTTTTATTATTTTCTTTTCTTTGTTCATACCTTTATTTCTTGAAAAAGCCAAGTAGTCAGATACCGTTCACCGGTATCAGGTAAAACAACTACAATAACTTTTCCTTTGTTTTCTTTTCGTTTGGCAACTTCCAGTGCTGCCCATAAAGCCGCCCCGCTTGAAATCCCGGCAAGTATTCCTTCAGACCTCGCCAAGGCTCGCGCAGCAGCACCCGCATCATCATTAGTTACCCTTATAACCTCATCTACAACGCTTTGGTTAAAGACATGCGGAATAAATCCCGCTCCAATCCCCTGGATTTTATGCGGCCCCGGCGCGCCTCCGGATAAAACCGGCGAAGCATCAGGCTCAACGGCGATTGCTTTAAAACCGGGTTTTCTTTTCTTAATTACTTCGGAAACCCCGGTAATCGTTCCCCCTGTGCCCACACCTGAAACCAGGATATCTACTTTACCGTCTGTATCAAGCCAGATTTCCTCAGCCGTAGTTTTACGATGGATTTCAGGATTAGCCGGATTGTTGAACTGCTGCAAGATAATTGAATCAGGAGTTTCTTTAGCCAGCTCCTCGGCTTTCTTTACCGCCCCTTTCATCCCTTCTGCGCCGGGAGTCAAAACCAGCTGCGCTCCGAAAATTGCCAGAAGCTGCCTTCTTTCTATGCTCATCGTATCAGGCATAGTCAGAATTAATTTGTAACCTTTGGCCGCGGCAACAAATGCCAGGGCAACTCCGGTATTACCGCTGGTAGGTTCAATAATCGTCGTATTTTTCTTAAGCACCCCTCTTTTCTGTGCGTCTTCGATCATTGCTACCCCTATACGATCTTTAACGCTTGAAAGAGGATTAAATGATTCCAGCTTAACTAAGACCGTCGCCCCCAGGCCTTCAGTAATGCGATTAAGCTTTACCAAAGGAGTATTACCTACGGTCTTAGTAATATCAGAAAATATTTTACCCATTTCTACCTCCCTCATTAATAGGGACAGGGCAGATTCCAGTTGCTAATGCAACAGTCCACCAAAGACCTCATGCGGTGTCAAAAAGTTTAGAGTTTTCCGCGGCCGGTCGTTTAACATGTCCTGTGCCTTTTTGATT
>JAHFFR010000075.1 GCA_023247825.1 Candidatus Omnitrophota bacterium | reverse complement strand
CCTCAATCACACCCTCCACCTTGCGGGACAATTCCTGATCATTGAAATATTCCGCTATTTTCCTTAAGGATTTTGCCGTAGCTTGCGCGCCGATAAAATTAACTTTTATCCAGGGTATCCCATATTTCTTTTCCATCATATCCGCGACATAATTTATGGAGCGATAGCACATCACGCAGTTCAAATCCGCAGTATGGGCATTGGCGAATTTGTCATAACTGGAATTACCGCTAAAAGTAGAAATCAATCCTATCCCGCACTTTTCAAACAGTTCCTCAATCACAAAAGCGTCGCCGCCGATATTGTATTCCCCCAGCATATTAATCCTAAACTTAGCATCGCTCTTTTGATCATTTAGGCCGATGACATGCTTAAAGAGCTGATTATTGGCAATGTGGTGGCCCGCTGACTGGCTCACTCCTTTATAACCTTCGCAGCTAAAGGCGAAAACATTGATTCCGAGTTTTTCCTTCATTTCCCTGGCAACCGCGTGCACATCATCGCCGATTAAGCCCACCGGACAGGTAGAAAATATCCCGATTGCCTTAGGTTTAAAAATATCATAAGCCTCTTGCACGGCTTTGCGCAGCTTCTTCTCTCCTCCAAATACTATCTCCTCTTCCTGCATATCCGTAGTAAAACAGTAGGTCATGAAATTCTCATCCTTATCAGAAACAGGCCGAGTCTGATTCCTCCTGGTAAGCCAGCTGTAAAACCCGCATCCGACCGGGCCATGAGTGATATTCAAAATATCCCTGGTTGGGCCAAGCACGACCCCCTTGCAGCCGGCATAAGTACAGCCTCTCTGGGTAATAATCCCGGGAATTGTCCTGACATTCGCATTTATCTCTAGAACCTGCCCGGCGCTTAGGTCATTAATAACTATCTGCTTTGCCCTTTTCCTGGCCACTTTCGCGGGATAATTTTTTAATAATTCCGCCTTAACTTCCGCGGGATTAATATTTTTTTCCTGATTATTCTTCATCGAGAGTCGATTCTCCTTCTTCTTCCGTCCTAATCCTTATAGAATCAAGCACCGGCATTACAAAAATCTTTCCGTCGCCTGATTTTCCCGTCCGATTTGTTTTTATGATTACATCAACTGTCCTCTTCACAAGTTTGTTGGGGAGCACAATAAAAAGCGCTCTTTTAGGAACAAGCCTTTGGCCGCCGCCTAACTGCTGTATTGCTTCTTCATATCCTAACTCCGCGCCTTTTAACGCTTTGAAATCAACCAGCCCTCTGCCGCGGCCAAGCGCTTCGCGCGCGGTAAACGAAGAAATTCCGGCATCGGATAACGCCGCCTTTGTTTTGTTCATCATGTTTATCCTGATTACCGCCATTACCTCTTTCATTTTTTGGTTTCTCCTTACTCACAAGAGTACACCGGCGTAATTCAAATTAGCGCCGGGTGTTCATCACTTGAGCTCTCCTTAATCCCGGAACTTACCGTATAGATCTCTTCAACCGGGGAAACAAATATCTTGCCGTCTCCAAAAGACCCCTTATTCGTCCTGGCCGCGTTAATTATCGTTTTGATCACCAGATCCTTATCCGCATCCTTAATCACGGTCATCAAGAGTTCCTTCGGCAATTCATCATAAGTCACATCGCCAATTCTTATCCCTCTTTGCTTGCCCCGGCCAAAAACCGCGATCTTGGTTACCGCGGGAAAACCTGCTTCCATCAGCGCGCTCATCACCAAATCCGCTTTCTCCGGCCTGACAATCGCCCTAATCATTATCATCTTTTACCCTCCTTGTGTAGATACACACACCCGCGCAATACCTTATAAGCGCGGGGTGTCTTAATTCGCGCATCCATTTTCTATCAATAATTTTTCAAGCTCATCCGTATGCATCGGCTTAGGTATTACAAACATCGTATTCGAGTCTATTGCTCTGGCGAGATTCCGGTAATGGTCGGCCTGAGGCGCTTTAGGATCAAAATCGATAACCGTCTTCCTGTTAATTTCAGCCTTCTGCACCATGTTATCGCGCGGCACAAAATAAATCATCTGGGTTCCCAGCTTACTCGCAAACGCCTTAATCATCTCTTCCTCATTATCAACCTTTCTGGAGTTGCAAATCAAACCACCCAGCCGCACCCCGCCTGCTTCCGCGAATTTTACAATACCCTTACAGATATTATTGGCCGCGTACATTGCCATCATCTCTCCGGAAACAACAATATATATCTCCTGCGCTTTACCCTCGCGAATAGGCATAGCAAAACCACCGCAGACAACATCGCCTAAAACATCATAAAAAACATAATCAAGTTTTTCAGTCTCCGCATACGCGCCAAGCTGCTCCAACAGATTAATCGAAGTTATAATCCCTCTTCCCGCGCACCCTACTCCCGGCTCAGGCCCTCCGGATTCCACGCAAATAGTATTGGCGAAACCTTTTTTTCTGATATCTTCCAGATCAACATCCTCGCCTTCAGACCTTAGGGTATCCAAAACAGTTTTCTGACCCAATCCCCCCAGCAGTAATCTTGTAGAATCCGACTTAGGGTCGCACCCTACGACCATAACGTGCTTACCCATTTCTGCTAAGCCCGCAACAGTATTCTGCGTAGTGGTCGACTTACCAATGCCGCCTTTTCCATAAATCGCGATCTTCCTCATCAATAATTCCTCCTTAAAAAATAAAGGCGCCTTTCTTTTCCTTCTCTGGATTGAAAGACGCCCACGTCTGGCTTAAAAATAAAAACGGCGTTCTATTTCTAGAACGCCTCTGTTTAAATCTCACACTTCAATGTGCCCTACATTACTACAAGTAATGAATACTTAAATCTGGTAACTAAATATTATCCAAATGTTTTTTCGCCTTAACCCTGACCTTGCGCATCAATTTAACTACGCTAACATGAGAGATACCCATGCGCCTGCCTATATCTCTGGTTGTCAGCCCCTGGCTAATATAGGTAAGCAGCCTTTTTTCTCTGGGATTAAAGCCGTTATTTTGGATACTTTGAGCTAAAAACTTATTATGCAATTGCTCCCGGCAATCAGGACAGGCCCAATATTGCCCTAAAATATCCTCTATAGTCGAATCTTCATTCTTGCTTAAGGCCGCGTCAATACTGATAATATTTGAACGTTCATTTACTTTACGGATATAATTTTTAAGGTGGAAATAACAGCCCTGCAAAATATAGCTGTCTGTTTTATCGCCAAGTGTGCCTTTCAAGAAATTACTCCAGAGATGAATTGTCGCTTCCTGATACAGGTCATCGTGGCTGAATGAGCGGTAATGCCCGTTTAATTTATAGGCAATCCGCTTAATCGTTGGCGATAATTTATGATGTAACTCCTCAAAACTCATATTCTACTCTCCATATAAAACAAAAACGTCCCTACCCTTTTTTTAGGGTAAAGGACGCCTTAGTCCTGACAAATAAAAAAGCCTTCCGTAAACTTTCCCGGAAGACTTCTCTGTCTTTTCCTACAACGCTGTAATCTATTTAAAGTATAACATATCTCCTAGCGCTGTCAAGCGAAAAAAAGCGAAACTGTTTCGCAGCTAATCGGGAAACGGGGTCAATCTTCCATCTATTTACTAGCCCCAGTATTTATTGGTAATCGGCATGCGCCTGTCCCGGCCAAAGGCTTTAGGCGTAATCTTGATGCCCGGCGGAGACTGCCTGCGCTTATATTCATTCTTATCCACCATGCTAACGGCCTTATAGACTGTTTTTTTATCAAAACCCGAAGAAATAATCTTTGATAAATCCTTATCCTCCTCGACATAGGCCTTCAGGATAGCATCCAGCACATCATAAGGCGGCAAAGTATCCTGGTCCAACTGATTCGGCTTAAGTTCGGCTGTCGGCGCTTTTGTA
>JAHFFR010000074.1 GCA_023247825.1 Candidatus Omnitrophota bacterium | reverse complement strand
ATCCGGCCTCATAAGATAAAAAACCGGCCAAATAATACCCCTTTTTAAGCGCCTCTTCAATCTCCTGGAAGCTTTTAGTGAATAAAGACGGGTCAGTGCAGGATATTATGAATTCCGGGTCACAGAATAAAAGTGATTTTCTTTCAAATTGAGTTAAGACTTTCACAATTATTTACCTTGTTTTGATTTCCTTAAGGCGAGTTCTTTAATTGTTTTATAAGTTTGAAATTCGGGAGCAGAAGAGTCATACCAGTTAAACTTCCCGTAAGAACGCACTTTTAATTTTTTCTCTACAGCCATCATTCCGCCGTGCACGGGGTAAATGAATATCAAACCTTTCTTTTGAAAAAACTTATCCGCTATCTTTAAAAAATCCTGCTGCTGGGCTTTAGTTAAACCCTGGCTAAAAGCCTCTAAGGGCCGATTGTCAGGCCCCTGATCAAACATCACAAATATCGGAATATCTCCCAGCTTTTCTTTTATTTTTTTCACATAGATATCCCATTTTGATATATCTATCTTCATTCCGGTAATTTCCTCGGTTGAAACCGTTGTCATTACGGCGTCAAGTTCAGGCGCAGGGTGAGGAGAACGCAGCAGCGCGGCTGTTGCCCAGCTGATAACATAAATATACCTTCCTTTTGAAAGCCCATATCGATGAATTCCAGCGACAATTTCTGAAGCGCCTTTAAATGAATCTTTAACGGCTAGATGATTTATGTTACCCGTTATCCCGGCGAGAAACTTTGCCTGCTTGGTATTTATATCAATAAGTACGGCATCTACCCCGCAGTCAATTTGTTTCTTTACCCAACTTAAAAAAAGCTCTTGATAATCAGGATTTGTCTGGTCCGGAAAATAATAGGGCATTTTTTCTTTGGGATTATACGGTTGACCTTTTTTCGCCCAACCATGGCTTATTGCCACTTTAGTTTGGAATTCTTCCTTGGACATTGGAATTCCCCACTTACTAGGATCTAATGCCATTGCCCATATTTTATCCCTGCCCAGCTTCTCTCCCGTTAACTCATTCCAGCATTCAGGATTAAGAAATTCTCCTGAAACTCCACCATTAAATATAATACCGGGAAGTACGGTTTTTATTTTAGCTGCGGCATTCTCAAGATACTCATAGCTATACCCTTTCATTTCGCATTTTTCCCGCTCCGCTTGAGGCAAATCTGAACAACTCTGTGGGGTAGGAGCTAACCTTGCCCATCCTAAAGCTAAAAAATCAGTCCGGGTATCTTTAATAATCTTTACAACATCATCTGTATTCCTATTTAAAGCTTTCCCGTCAGTAACATAGCGGTATTGCAGAGCAACCTTAACTTTTGAAATTTTTTCTTTTGCATCTTGCATAACCTGAGCTTTATTTACGGACTCTTCCTGTGCAATTAAGCCCTGGCCAAAAGGAAATACCGCTAATGCCAATATCGCAGCAAAAACTTTATTCTTATTACTCATAGCCTTTTTTATTTTCTAAATTAATTGGGTTTATTCGTAGCGTAAAGCCTCAATGGGGTCAAGTGAAGCTGCTTTCTTAGCCGGCCAGAGCCCAAATACTATTCCTACAATTAAAGAAAATGTAGTTGAGAGTACAACAGAAAATAAAGAAACCTTTACGCTCCATCCGGCAAAAACAGTAATTAATGTTGCTACCCCCCAGCCCAGGAGCACGCCAAAAACTCCTCCGAGAAAAGACATAAGCATTGCTTCAATAAGAAACTGCACCATGATATCTTTATTGGTTGCGCCGATTGCCTTGCGCAGGCCGATTTCACGCGTTCGCTCAGTTACTGAAACCAGCATAATATTCATAATCCCAATGCCGCCGACTAAAAGCGATATGGCTGCAATCGCCCCCAACAGCAATGACATAGTTTTAGTTGTAGCTTCCAATGTCTTCTTAATATCAGCCATATTACGAATCTGAAAGGAATCGTCGGCATCTTTAGGATCAAGCCGATGCTGTTTGATAATCAGCCCGGATAAAGCTTCCTGCGCCGCATCAATAGAATTCGGATCTTTGGCTTCTACATAAATAGTATCCACATATTCTTTTCCAAAAACACGAAACATGGCTGTGGTAATCGGAATAACCGCTGTATCATCCTGGTCATGGAAAGTATTGGCCCCCTTGGCGGGCAAGATACCGATCACTTTAAAATTAAGGAGGTTTATTTTGATTGTCTGGCCGATCGGATTTGCCTCGCCAAACAATTCCTTGACTACTGTTGTGCCCAATAGCACAACCTTCTCCCTCATCTTGATTTCACTCTCAGTAAAAAATCTTCCTACCGCCGGGTATGCCGCGCGGATTGAAGGATAATCAATTCCCACCCCTTCAACCTGCGTATTCCAATTATTATTTTCAAAAACCATCTGCCCTCTTCCGGTTACCGAAGGGCTAACGCTTTTTACTACGTCAGAAAGCTTTGCAATAGCAGTGATATCCGCAAAGGTAAAACGTGCCACTGTACCTGTCTGCATTGCCACTCCGTGCAGCCTTGAAGAACCGGGCCTGATTACTAAAAGATTGGAGCCTAAAGATGCTAATTGTTTTTCAATCGCCTCTTTAGCCCCTTGTCCTAACGCCAACATGGCAATAACCGCAGTAACTCCGATTAATATGCCAAGGATAGATAGTATGGAACGCATTTTATGTGAAAACATCGCTGAAGTTGCCTGGCGCAGATAATCCAGAAATTTAGTTTCCCCGGAAACCCTGCGCGGTTTTGACAGAACGCTGCTGACTAAGCTGTCTTCGATAGAAGTTACTTCGGATGTTTTTCTTTCCTCCTGCGTACGCTTATCAGAGATAATCACTCCGTCGCGCATCTGGATAATCCGGCGGCAGAAAGCAGCAATCTCCTGTTCATGCGTAACGATAACTATGGTTTTACCTTTCTGATTAAGCTTCTCTAGAATAGAAATTATTTCTACCTTACTTTTTGAATCAAGATTACCCGTAGGCTCATCGGCAAATATAATTAAAGGCTCGTTAACCAGCGAGCGGGCGATCGCCACCCTCTGCTGCTGGCCTCCGGACAATTCGTTAGGTTGATGTAACATCCTGTCTTCTAAACCCACCTCAATAATTTCTTGTTTTGCCTTTTGTTTTAAATGCCTTTTACCGGCATAAATTAAAGGCAGCTCGGCATTTTCCAGGGCAGTCATCCGCGGCAGTAAATGAAACTGTTGAAAAACAAAACCGATAATCCTGTTTCTTAACGTGGCTAATTCCTCATCGGAAAGAGCGGTAATCTCCTTATCTCCCAAATAATACGAACCGGAATCCGGACGGTCAAGCAAACCTAAAATATGCATTAGCGTGGATTTACCTGACCCGGAGGCGCCCATAATCGCCACAAACTCTCCGGAAGAAATTTTTAAGGAAACATTGCTCAGGGCTTTAACCTGGACCTTGCCCATTTGATATGTCTTGGATATATTTTTTATCTCAATCATTTTTTAAAATTATCTTTTAGGCGTTTTTTCTTTTTTCGGGCCAAACGGCGTAAACGGGCTGCTGCCCACATCGCTTTTAGGAAGAACGAATTTCTTATTTTTTAATATCAATATATCTTTTTCGCTGACTCCCGAAAGAACCTCCACAAATTTGTCATCCGTAATTCCCAATGAAACTTTCGCTATGGCGGGTTCAGCAGACCCTTCTTTTTTAATTAAAACAAAACTTTCCTCTTTATCTTTATACGCAGCCTCAACCGGAATAAGCAGAATATTATCTTTACTCTTCTCTATAAAGTTGATGGTTGTGTTCATTCCGGAGCGGAAAAATTCAGGGACATCCTCCGGGATAAGGTCAACTTCATAGATAGTAACATTATTTACAGTTTTAGATTCATAATAAATATGCTCAACAGCAGCTTTTATCTTAATATCAGGATAGGCATCAAGTAAAATTATCGCCGGTTGAGCCAGTTTTATTTTCCCGATATCAGTCTCATCAACCTGCGCGCGGACAATCAGCGCATCGGATAAAACTACTACTGCATCCGC
>JAHFFR010000073.1 GCA_023247825.1 Candidatus Omnitrophota bacterium | reverse complement strand
ATTAAACATGTTGCGCATTTAGCGCGTATCGAATTGCAGCCTAATGAGTTAGAAAAATTATCCGGCCAACTGCATGATATATTGGGCTTTATTGATAAAATAAGCAATTTAGATATCGAAAATGTTGCGCCTGCAAGCCATATTCTGCCCATAAGTAATGTACTGCGGGAAGATAGGCCGCATACTTCATTAACTCCGGAAAAAGCCCTGGAAAATGCCCCGAGCAGAAAAAGGGATTTCTTCAGTGTTCCAAAAATAATCGAATAATTATGGAATTAAACCAACTAACTGCCCACGAACTATTAGCTAAGCTCAAATCAGGTTCGATTACGCCTGGCGCCATCCGGGATTCGCTTTATGCGCGCATACGAAGTGTTGATTCTAAAATTAACGCTTATGTCAGGACCGATAGTGTAAAAAAATCTGATCCAAAAGCTGATCCGCAGGGCCTGCTTAATGGGCTGCCCATTACTGTCAAAGATAATATCTGCACAGAAGGATTAAACACCGAATGTTGTTCAAAAATCCTTCAGGGTTTCCGGCCCCCATATGAGGCAACTGTTATCAGTAAGTTAAAAATCGCCGGTGCGGAGATTTTTCCTTTAAAAGCGAATATGGATGAATTTGCTTTTGGATCTTCAACTGAAAATTCATATTTTGGGCCAACGCATAATCCCTGGAATTTAGAATGTGTTCCCGGGGGGTCTTCAGGCGGTTCTGCCGCTGCCGTCGCCAGTGACGAAGCAATCTGGGCATTAGGATCCGATACCGGAGGGTCAATCCGCCAGCCGGCATCTTTTTGCGGAGTTGTAGGATTAAAACCTACTTATGGCCGCGTTTCGCGTTTTGGGTTAATTGCTTTTGCCTCTAGCCTTGACCAGATTGGCCCAATTACTAAAGATGTCCAAGATGCGGCAATTTTAACCCAAATTATTTCAGGGTATGATCCTAATGATTCGACGTCAGTAAGCCAGAGCGTGCCGGATTACACTAAAAGCCTGGCCAATGGTATTAAGGGTTTAAAAATCGGCATACCTAAAGAATATTTTGTCGAAGGCATGGATGCGGAAGTTAAGCTTATTATCGAAGAGGCGATTAATAAACTAAAAAATTTGGGCGCATCCAGTAAACAGGTATCTTTGCCGCATACGGAGTATGCGGTACCGGTTTATTATATTATTGCAACCGCTGAAGCCAGTTCAAACCTGGCAAGGTTTGATGGAGTGCAATATGGCTTCAGGGCTAAATCGGATAATTTAATTCAAATGTATAAGCAAACGCGCGCAGAAGGGTTTGGGGCTGAGGCTAAGCGCAGGATTATATTGGGGACTTTTGCTTTATCGCATGGATATTTTGATGCGTATTATTTGCGCGCCCTGAAAGTCCGCACCCTTATAAAACAGGATTTTGACCGGGCATTTAACGATTTTGATTGTATTGTTGCCCCTACCTCGCCAAGCGCGGCTTTTAAAATCGGCGAAAGGACGCAAGACCCTTTAAAAATGTACCTCTCGGACATATATACTATTTCAGTAAATTTAGCCGGGATTCCCGCGATATCCATCCCTTGCGGTTTTACTAAAAAAGGCCTGCCGGTTGGCTTGCAGGTTATGGCGAAAGCATTTGATGAAGAGATGCTTTTTAGGGTGGCGCATGCTTTTGAGCAAAATACGCAGTGGCATAAACTTAAACCAAAGCTATGAAATACGAGACGGTTATCGGCCTAGAAGTCCATCTGCAGTTAAGCACTAAGACTAAGGCATTTTGCGGATGCGTTATTGATTTTGGAAAGGCGCCTAATTCCTGTGTTTGCCCGGTATGTTTGGGTTTTCCCGGGGCTCTGCCGGTCTATAATAAAAAGGCATTGGATTCTGCGATTAAAGTAGCCCTGGCTTTTAATTGCCAGATACAGGAACATACTAAATTTGACCGAAAAAATTATTTTTATCCTGATTTACCGAAAAATTACCAGATCTCCCAGTATGATTTACCTCTATCGCGCAACGGCCACCTTGATATTTATAGCGGAAATAAACCCAAACGCATCGGCATTACCCGTATACATTTAGAGGAGGATGCCGGCAAGCTTATTCACGAAGCTGATTTTAGCCTTGTGGATTTTAACCGTACGGGGATTCCTTTGCTTGAGATTGTAAGCGAGCCGGATTTAAGCAGCCCCCAGGAGGCCTTTGATTACCTGGCTAACTTAAAAGCAATAATTGAATATTTAGATGTATCAGATTGCGATATGGAAAAGGGTTCGCTGCGCTGCGACGCTAATATTTCGCTGCGGCCGGAAGGCGCCAAAGAACTGGGGGTTAAGACGGAATTAAAGAATATGAATTCTTTTAAAGGAGTAAAAGATGCCTTGTCCTTTGAGGTTGAGCGCCAGGCCGGGCTGCTTAATAATAAGGAAGGCATAATCCAGGATACCCGGCTCTGGGATGCGGGAAAAGGGGTAACTGTATCTATGCGCAGCAAGGAAGGCGCAAAAGATTACCGTTATTTTCCCGATCCTGATTTAGCCGTTTTTATTATTAACCGGCAGATGGTTGCGCGCCTTAAGGCGGAGTTGCCGGAGTTGCCGGGCGAAAAGGCGCAGCGTTTCATGCGGGATTATTCGTTATCGGAATATGACGCAAAGATCCTGGTTTCTTCAAGGAAGTTTGCCGATTATGCTGAAGAATGCATGAAAATTTTTACGGATCCAAACAAAAAACCAGTAGCGAACTGGCTAATCGGCCCGTTTGTATCCGTCCTGTCGAATTTTCCCGGCGGGATCAAACCAGGGTATATTTCTTCAAGAAATTTTGTAGAGTTAGTTGAATTAGTTGAAAAAAAACAAATTATTTCAAATCTTACCGGGAAAGCTGTTTTGGAAGATATGTTTGCTACCGGGAAAACCGCGCCAGCTTTAATAAGTGAAAAGAACCTGGCGCAGATTTCAGATACAGGGAGCCTTGATATAATTGCGCAGGAAGTTATTAAAGAAAATCCTAAGTCGGCAGGCGACTACAAATCGGGCAAGGAAAATGCGCTTATGTTTTTGGTAGGGCAGGTGATGAAAAAAAGTTCCGGTAAAGCAAACCCTAAAGTTGTCGGGGAATTACTGAGGCGGAGGCTGACTGATGCGTAGAAATATATTTATCGTTGTGCTGCTTATTGCGATTTTGTTTATCGGACTGGGAATAGGTTTTTCCGATATTAAGAGAAAAAATAATGACCAGCTTTATAAACAAGTTGAACTGCTTAGCGACACCCTGGCAGTTATCCAAAAAGAGTATGTCGAGGATACAAAAACCAAAGATTTGATTTATGGGGCTTTAAAGGGGATGCTCGCTTCACTTGATCCGCACAGCCAGTTCATGGATCCGGATACTTACAATGAATTAAAAGTAGATACAGAAGGTAAATTCGGCGGGCTTGGCATCGAGATTACTATCAATAAAGACGGCTTGTTAACCGTAATTACGCCTATTGAAGATACGCCTGCCTGGAAGGCTGGGATAAAACCAAGGGACCATATTGTAAAAATTAACGGCACATTAACACGCGATATGACCCTAACCGATGCTGTCAAAAAAATGCGCGGCAAGCGCGGTGAAGCAGTAAATATTACGGTATTAAGGGACTCCAAAGAAAAACTTCTAGAATTTAAAATCATAAGAGAGATTATAAAAATTAAAGATATAAAGCATGTGCGTATTTTAGAGGATGGGATTGCCTATATCCGCCTGGCTGAGTTTCGTGAAAATAGCTTACAGGAATTAAATAGCGCATTAAGCGCCCTTTCTAAACAGAAGATGAGGGCCTTAATAATAGACCTGCGTAATAATCCCGGCGGCCTGCTTGACGTTGCGGTAAAAATAACCGGCAGGTTTATCGCGCCCAATAAAATGATTGCTTACACCAAGGGCAGGCAAAAGGACCAGGATTTAGAATTTTTTTCTGATGCCAAAAACGCGATACTTGATTTGCCGCTTGCAATCCTGATTAACGAAGGCTCTGCATCAGGCAGTGAAATTGTCGCAGGAGCCCTTCAGGATTATAAACGCGCTATAATCATCGGGACAAAATCTTTTGGCAAAGGCTCGGTTCAGACAG
>JAHFFR010000072.1 GCA_023247825.1 Candidatus Omnitrophota bacterium | reverse complement strand
AGTAAATAACGGCAGAAACAAAAAACCGCGAAGGTTAGTTTTTCTAAACCTCGCGGCCTACAAACTTCTAATCCTTTATTCACTACTTTTTAAGTATAACACATTTTAGTGATTTGTCCAGCTTAATCTTTATTAAATTCAGCTCGTTTCAATATGCTGACAAATGCCTGAACGACTGCCGGATTGAACTGGGTCCCTGCTCCCGCCGTTAGCCTCGCTAAAGCCTCCTCCTTACCCATCTCTGCACGGTATGAACGAGAAGAAGTTATTGCATCATAGGCATCGGCAACCGAAACAATCTGGGAAAAAATATTAGTTTGTTCGGCAGTTAAACCATCGGGATAGCCTTTGCCATCGTAACGCTCATGATGCGACCTAATCACAGAAAGCATCTGCGCATCTAATAATACGGGTTTTAATATTTCCTCGCCTATCTCAGGGTGCTTATGGACAACATCCCATTCTTCTTTTGATAAACTGCTTTTCTTATTTAATATCCCTTCATTGACTCCCAGCTTGCCGATATCATGCAATTGCGCGGCTTTCCTCAATAGCTGGGCCTTTTCCTGGGGAATACCCATCTCAATCGCAATCTTATAGGAATATTCGCTGACCCTGTCTGAATGGCCGCGGGTGTAGGAATCTTTTGCTTCCAGGCTGCGCACCATAGCTTGCACTACGCGGTAAAAATAATCATGAAGTTTTTCCCGCGCATCGGCTAAATTTATGGCCATATTATTAAAAGACTCGGCAAGCCGGCCGATCTCATCCTGGGATGAAATTTTTACCCGATACCTCAGGTCCCCTGCGCCGATATGTTTTGTTCCGTCGATTAATTTCTTAATCGGATTAATTATCCTCGCGGAAAATATAAAACCCAAACCCAGGGAAAAAATAATGCCCATAAATAAAACGAATATGCCCCTCAATAATAATCCTCTTTGAGTAGCATAAACATCGGAAGCATCCATATCTATGCCTAATATAGCAAAGGGCTTCTTATCCTTGTCAAAAATAGGAGCATACCCGGAAAGCAGCCTCCCCCATTCATCAAGAACCAATTTAGTATCTATGCTGGGCACTCCAAAAGCCTTAAGCATCTCGGGAAAACGGTTGGCATTATATTTATCTCCCGGATAAGACGTTAACCTGCTTCTGGTAATTTTCTCTGTGAGCGCATCAGGATCGACTACAAACTGTAAAATACCCTGCTGGTCTGTTTTTTTCATTATGTAGATATACCTGATCAGCGGGTTAGCCTGTTTTATCTTTAACAACTGTATAGCTACGCCCTTAAATGAAATGTTATCTACGCCATCAGCATTTAACGGAATGTTATTCAGCTGTTCAGCATCAATTGACACCGCGGCAGTTTGAACAATTGCCTTAAGTTTATCTCTGAGCTGATTAAAATGCGATTTTAAGCTGTATTTGAAAAAAATAAGATTCCCCAGCAATGCCACAAAAAGCAGGGAAAGAATAAAAGAAGCTGCCACTTTTACGTAAAAACTATGAAAAAATAAATTTTTATTTTTCATTTTTTCCTATTGCGGACTTTATTCACTGTTTTTTGATTATCTTAAAAGAATTAAAACTTTTGTCGCTTTTATAGCCGGCGTAAGAAATCCGGATTAATGACCAGGTATAAACCTTGCCATCCTCAAGCAAGGCTGAATCAATTTTAAGAGAAGACGCATCCGCCGGTAAATTTTCCTTATGGATTAAATTTGCCGCGTACATATTATAACCTTTATAGATTTTAAGGGTAAACCCGCGTATACCTATAATATCATTCCACCACTTAAACTCTAAAGGATTATTTCCGGTTAATGTAACCGTATCATAAATGGGATACCTTAGCCTTGGTTCGGGTAAGCTATCGCTAATACCTGCGTCAAGAGTAAAACTAACCGCGCCGGCAGGACTGGCCGCACTAGAGCACAAAATCATTATAATCATTGTGGCCAAAATTTTTTTCAAAAAAGCGCCCCCTTATTTGGAAATGATCATTTGCAGTGAAACAAATAGTAAAAAAATACCAAACATCCTTTTAAGCAATGGGTCGGACAAATGGTGCACAAAATCAGCTCCAATAAGCCCGCCGATAAAAAATCCTGCGCAGACAAATGCCGCGATTGAAAGCTTGACATTTCCGCTTTGATAATATCGCATAGCTGCAAGTAAACCTATCGGAGGAATAAGGATAGCTAAACTCGTCCCCTGCGCCTGATGTTGGGTAAGCCCGAAAATTAACACCAGTGCAGGAATAATAATTGTACCTCCGCCAATACCAAACATACCCCCGAGTATTCCCGCTACTATACCAAGGATAAAATATAATATTTGCGCCATGTCAAGTCCTCCTAGAATGGAATTCCTATATCCTTAATTAATATTTTCCCGCAATAACTCCTGCCCGCGCTGGGAACCATGCCGCGCTTTTTAGCAACAAAAGTGATGGTTCTGTCTGCTTTTAGGCATCGGCCTGATGTTTTACCGGTAGTTGCATCTAATCCCGAAGGAATATCTACCGATATGACATACGCCTTGGAAGCATTGATTATATCGATCAGATCCTGATAGACAGGCCTTATTTTTCCTCGAATCCCTGTCCCCAAAAGTGCGTCGATAATTAAGCTGTATTTTTTAATTTTTTCTTTAATAAGACGGGTGTTGCTTGAACTGGCTTGGGTAACTCTCTGTTTTAATTTTAAAAGAATATTTAAATTAATTCTTCCTTCATTTTTTACATCGCCTATTTTGCCAAGCAAAAACACGTCCGGTTTAATTCCGGCTGTTAAAAGATGCCTGGCAGCACAAAATCCATCTCCGCCGTTATTCCCCGTGCCGCAGAATATCGCAACCTTACCTTTTCGCTTTTGCAATACTTTCAGTGCTTCCTCACTAACCGCGCGGCCGGCATTTTCCATTAAAACCAATGTAGATATACCGAATTTTTCTTTGGCCTTATTGTCCAAAGCTTTAGCTTGTACTACAGTTAACAATATCATACAGATTTTCTGGATTTAGAGTTATCCGCGGAATTAACAATCAGCTTCCAACTGAATAATATAAGCATAAGAACAATTGCCGCGCTGCGCAAGTTCCTGATAAAAAAAGCCATTTTCTTACTTTTCTGGACCTTATCTGCCAAGAATGCTTCAGGATCGGCTAATGTTTCAAGCCTGTTTGCAAAATCCTTAGCCAAGATTGATTCGCGGCGCAGTTTATCGGTAACCGTTATTTTATCAAGTTCTATCTTAAGACCTTTTGCGCCACCAATATCATAGGCAACCAAAAGCTTGTCATAAAAATACGTATCTACCCCATAACGAAGCATCGTCCTTACCGCAAAAAAATTAGCAAAGAGCATGCAACATAAGAATACTAACGTTACTGCGATCTTGATTATCCGGTTTCTAGAAAATTCCATGCGGTCCTTTCGCTTTTTATCATTATACCGCTGGAAACAAAAAATCCCAAGCTATTTTCGGAATCAGAAATTTCTTGTTTCGCGTAGAACAAAATAAAATTGCCCAGTAGCTATCTCTAACTACTGGGCAATTTTAAGGAGCACCGACCTACTCTCACATAGCCTTACGACTACACTACCATCGGCTCTGAGGGGCTTAACGGCCGTATTCGGAATGGGAACGGGTGTTTCCCCCTCGATAAAGGCACTCCAAAGATGTCAACAACTACATACAGATTTTAGTGAGCAAAAACTACTTATCCAAATAACCCAAGCGGAATAAAATTAAGGACAAGCCGATTGGCTGATTAGTACGTATTAGCTTAAATCCTTACGGATCTTACACTTTACGCCTATCAAGGTCGTAGTCTACGACCAGCCTATAGAGCCTTGCGGCTCAGGGATACTTAGTCTTGGGGGGGGCTTGGCACTTAGATGCTTTCAGCGCTTATCCCTTCCAAACATAGCTACCCGGCCTTTGCCCTTGGCAGGACAACCGGAAAACCATAGGTTTGTTTCTCTAGGTCCTCTCGTACTGAAGAGAACTCCCCTTCAAATATCCTAACGCCCACATCAGATAGAGACCGAACTGTCTCACGACGTTCTGAACCCAGCTCGCGTACCCTTTTAACCGGCGAACAGCCGGACCCTTGGGACCTTATACAGCCCCAGGATAGGATGAGCCGACATCGAG
>JAHFFR010000032.1 GCA_023247825.1 Candidatus Omnitrophota bacterium | reverse complement strand
AGCCTTCAACATTACCCTTTCCAAGCTATTAAACTTCAAATAAAAACTACCTTTTAACCCTCAAGCAAAATTCTTATTGGTTCTCAAACACTGCCCACCAGAGGCTCGGCATACCGTCAATTGAAGGCGGTTTTTTTATTTGTTTAAGGCGGTATGGCGGACGAGCCCGCGCTAAATACTACTTGAAGCGAGGACGCTGCGGCTGGGGCTGCCGCCGCCCAGCCCCAGCCGCAAGCCGAGCCGGACACGCATTGCATTAGCAAGAAGCCTGCCGGCCAAGGCAGGCGCCAAGTGAGGCTTTGCCCAAGCAAAGCCGAACGATGCACGAGAGATACGGGAGCCCCGCCAACGGGGCGGGGCGATACCTATAAATCTTTCTTCTTGCAACCGTGAATTGTATTTGGTAAGATTATTGCGAAGGTTCGTTCAGGTTTTAGACGAGGAGCCATCTTTTCAAAGACCTTACTCTTAAGAGTAAGGTCTTTTTGTTTTTGAGCCAGAAAATTCGCCGAAACGCTTGGGTTTGCGGCCGCCCGCGCCCGGCCGCAAACCCCGCTCTCTTCAAGAGGGGCGGGATTTTTAACTTTTCTAAAGAAAAAGATTTATTTTATATATAAGAACTTAACTCCATTATTCCCAATCTGCTCCATTAAAAGGACCTCGTGCGCCATACTCCGTTGTAGCAATCCAATTGTCCCAATACTTAAATCTCTCAATTAAAAAATATTTCCTCTCTTTAGAGAGAATAGGGTTATCTTGTATCACCACTTCTTTATTCTTGATTCGCGAGTAGTCTTTGGCACAAGAAGGATATATTTTAAATGTCGGCATTATCCCCACGGCTTCATAACCTTGCTCAGTAAGTCGCACCGTAAAACAATCTTTGCACTTATAGGAAGGTTTTAGTCCATCGTAGCTTCTAACTTTGCAATTAGCGCTAGAAAACTGCTCTCTAAGTTTTTTTAATTTCTCACTTTGAGCAAATTCATGTCTTCTTCCATAAATTAACAGAAATTTTGGAATAAAATCACAAGAATGAAAATACCAGTACGAGTCAAGCTCAAAATGCTTTTTAAATATTTGCTCATGAGCAGGCTCTTTAAGCCAAACTTGCCATTCCTTAATCTGGTCAAGAGCATGATTAAATTCTTGAGATGAACTACCATCGGCATTGAAACATTTTTTGTTTGGGGCTTCGATTTCAATAAGAATTGGATGCACAACCCCGCTATAAAACGAGAGCCATAAAAAATCAGGGATTCTCCTAAAGTGCCCCTGTAAAGGAGGCTTACTAATTAACGCGGCTAAATGTGGCATGTGTCCCGAGCCATCATCTAAATCAAATCCTCCCGGGACAAAAGCCGAGTTGTTCTCGAAAAACTTCTGGAACTCTTCTTCTTTATCTCCTTTATCCTCTAGCAATCTTTTCAACTCTTCTGTTGCAATTCTTTCATAATCATCCCATTCCATTGGAGGAATTTTATTAGTACTTAGTTTATACTTTATTTCCAACATAAATCAGCCTCCTTCAATCAAGCTATCAATCGAAACGTTTAATGCTTTCGCTATTCTTAAAACTGTCTCAATCTTTGGATTCTTAATCGCTCCGCTTTCTAGTTTAATGACAGTATGATAAGAAACATTGGCTTTTCTAGCCAAGCTCTCTTGAGTAAATTTCATTTCTTTTCGCAACCTAGCGATATTTCTTATAGACATGCTTCTCCTTGACTTATATTACAATACTATGTATCATAATACATAGTATATAGTTCTTTTATTTAACTAAATTTTAACTCTAAGGAGGCCAAAATGCAAGAATTAAACTGTGCTATATATACAAGAGTTTCAACCGACAGCCAAGCCGAAGTAGAATTTAACTCTTGCCAAGCTCAAGAGGAAAAGATTAAATCCTTCATCAATAGCCAAGAAAATCTTTTTGTTTTTAAGGTGTACAATGATCCCGGCTTTACTGGTGCTAACTTAGAGCGCCCGGCTCTCCAAGAAATGCTGCGAGATATTCAAGAAAACAGGATAAATATCGTCCTTGTTTATAAGATAGACCGACTCACGCGCTCGCCCAAAGATTTTTATGCTCTAATGGAAGTTTTTGAACAATACAAAGTTGACTTTATCTCTATTACTGAACGCTTTGATACTTCTACTCCATCAGGCCGCTTGCTTCGCAATATCATGCTTACCTTTGCGCAATTTGAGCGAGAGCTTACCAGCGAAAGAACGAAAGATAAACTTTTGGAGCGGGCGAATAAAGGGATGTGGAACGGCGGCAATGTGCCTTTTGGTTATAAGGTAACAGATAAGCGGCTGGTGCCTAATGAGCAAAAAGCGCAAATACTAACTGAAATTTTTGCGCTTTTTGCTAGTGCTGGCTCATTAGCCGAGGTTTATAAGACGCTGAATAGAAAACAAGTTTTTAATGATAAGGATTTACCTTTTAGCAAGGCGCATTTACAGAGTATCTTAAAGAATCCTGTTTATACAGGTAAGTTTAGATATTCCGGAAAGATTTATCAAGGTATACACCAGCCGCTTATTTCCGAAGATTTATTTAATCACGTCCAGCCATTCTTTAAGGATAAAACACGGAAGCTACGCCTCTATAAAGATTATATGCTTGGCGGGTTGATTAACTGCGCAGAATGTGGCTCTAAGATGACACCTTCACACACTAACAAAGGGAATATGAAGCGGTATTATTACTACCGATGCACAAAGACGTTTAAGCAGGATTGGCGCGCTTGCTCTACGCGCCAAGTTAACGCCGATAGATTAGAAAGTTTTGTAATAGATAATTTAAAGAGAATTTCCTTAGATACCAACTATATTGATAGTTTAATCTTCAAGCTTAATTTTGAGGGCTCGCGCGTTCGCCAAGGACTCGAACCAACTGAATTATGCTCTGAAACGGTCCAGAAAAACCTAAAGGAGTTCGCAGATTATTTGGAAAAGGCTAGTAAAATTGAGCAAGCTTTGATAATGCACAAATACATTAAAGACATTCTTTATTCCAAGGAATCCATCCAAATAAATTTGCTTTGCCGTCCAGAAGTTATTGACAGACAAAGCATTAAAAATCCCGCCCTTCTTTTAAATGCTCAGGCTTGCGGCTGGGTGGGGGCAGCCGCAAGCCCTACGATTTTTGGAAAATCTCAAGAAAAAAGCCGTATCCATATGGATACGGCTCCTTCAAAGATGGCTCCCCCTCTAGGACTCGAACCTAGGACCTGGAGATTAACAGTCTCTCGCTCTACCAACTGAGCTAAGGGGGAATAATTTTAATTGTGTTGCATTTTAACACTAAATAATCTGGTTTTCAAGCGCTTTTATCCGGCCTTCAACCTCTAAAATCAGCTTTTCAATCTCTTTCATCCGACGGCCATACTCTTTGGCTGTCTCTTCGTCGCGGTAAAAATGCGGGTTGGATAAGGCGCGCGCCTTGGCATAACTTTCCAGCTGCAGGCCTTCTTTTTCCTTGATAAGCTTATTGATTTTATCGCGGATAACGGAATTACCGGCCTTGCGTTTCTTCTCTTCGCTTTTAAGCAGGCGTTCTTCCTCTTTGGCTTTTTCTTTTATCGCATCTGCCTGTTTGCGCGCCTGAATCTTCGGCTTATCAACTACTAGATCAGTCAAAACATCCCGTTTCTCAAGGTAATAATCAAATGTCCCGGGAAATTTCCTGATCAAGCCGGACTTGACCTCAAAAACATTATTCGCGACAGAACTGACAAAATAAATATCATGGCTGATAAAAACAATCGTGCCTTCATAATTTTTGAGCGCGCGCACCAAAGCGTCAACCGCATCCACATCAAGATGGGTAGTTGGCTCATCTAAAAGCAGAAAGTTCGGCGGATTAATCAGGAGCTTGGCCAAAATAAGCCGGCTCTTCTCCCCTCCGGAGAGCACCTTAACTTTCTTCTCCGCGTCATCGCCGCTAAATAAAAACGCGCCCAGGATAGTCCTGACCGTTTCTTCCCCCATATATCCGGGGGCCGCTGAATATGCCTCCTGTAAAACAGTATTTTCAATATTTAGAACATCAGTGCGGGTCTGCGAAAAATAACCGATATCCACATTATGCCCGGCATTTCTTTGGCCGCTGTCTATTTCCACGATTCCCGCCAGTATCTTTAACAACGTGGATTTTCCCGCGCCGTTTTCTCCGGCTAAAACCGCTTTCTCGCCGCAGGTTATTTCAAAATCCAAATCCTTATAAACCTGGATATCCCCGTAAGCCTTTGAAATCTTTTCTAAACTTATCACCCGGTGGCCCGAGCGGCGGGTCTGCGGAAAAGTAAAACTATTAATACTCTGGCGGGGATCCGGCGGCACGACGATCTTTTCTTCTTCCATCCTTTCCAGGACACGGCGCTTGGCGCGCACCGACGCTGCTTTGTTCGGCTGGGCGTGAAATCTTGCCACAAATTTCTCCAGCTGCTCCATCTTCTTATCCTGCTCTTTGGATTGTTTAACCAAGTGCGTGCGCTTTTGCGCTTTTATTTCTTCGTAATGCTCGTAATTTCCCTCTACTTTAAAGATTGAACCGTTTTCTAAAATCAAGGTATAATTGGTAACATCGGTCAGGAATGCCTTATCATGCGAGATCATAATAAATGTCCCTCTGAATCCGGCCAAATAATCTTTAAGCCACAATGCGGCATTTAAATCCAGATAGTTAGTCGGTTCATCAAGCAGTAAAAGGTCATAATGATAGGTAAGCAGCTTGGCTAAAAGGGCGCGCATCTGCCAGCCTCCGCTCATCTGCATAATCGGGCGCAAAAAATCTTTTTCCTTAAAGCCTAAACCGGAAAGAATTTTTTCAGCTTTATGCTCCAGCTCAAAATAACCTAAAGTTTCAAGTTCATGCAAAACTTCGCCGTAACGCTTTGAGCCGGCTTCATTTTTAGATTCAAGCGCCTCCTTTTCTTTTTTAAAACGCATAATCCTCTCGTCACCTTCGGTCAATTCCGCAAGCACAGTATGTTCGGATTTAAAACTTGCCTCCTGGGGAAGGTAACCGATATGCACGCCCTTATTTACCCTAACCTCGCCTTTGGAGGCTTCGGTTTCCCCCAGAATCAGGGAAAATAAAGTACTCTTGCCTGTGCCGTTTGGGCCGATAAGCCCGATTTTTTCTCCCTGATTTATATTAAGGGAAATGCCCTCAAAAAGGACTTTAGCACCATAATTTTTAGAGAGATTAGTGATATTAATCATAAGGGTTAAATTGCGCGGCGAGATTCCAAAGACTTCGAAAGGGTGGTGGCATCGGCGTATTCCAGATTTGAGCCGACAGGTATTCCTAAACCGATACGGCTTAAATTCGCGCCCAATGGCTTAAGTAATTGAGTAAGATACATCGAGGTAGTCTCGCCTTCAGTGTCCGCGTCGGTGGCAATAATTATTTCTTTAATGCTGCCCTGTTTTATCCTCTGGATAAGCCCGTCAACCTTTAAATCTCCGGGGCCCACCCCTTCAAGAGGAGATATCGAGCCAAGCAAAACATGGTAAAGCCCGTGGAAATTACCGGCTTTTTCAATCGCCGTAACATCGCCGGGCTTTTCAACCACACAGACAATATCTTTCTGGCGCCTCAGGTCCTGGCAGATTTTACAGGTTTCCTCTTCGCTTAAATTATTGCAGATCCGGCATGAACGCACGCTTTCTTTTACCTTATCCAAAGCCTCGGATAAAATTTTAATTTCATCTTTGGAGGCGCCTAAAACATGGGCGACAATGCGTTCAGCGCTGCGCCTGCCGACTCCGGGGAGCTTGATTAGAGATTCAATTAATTTCTCGATTGAAGCGGTATAATTTGCCATTAGTCTTCTTTAACTACCCTTCCTCCAAACATATCAATAGCGGATTTAACAAACGGATTGCTGCGCGCGTCTGTCTCGCGTTTCATCTCGGCAACCAAAATAAAATTTACCTTTAAGTCAGCATTGCACAATTCAGAAGCAGCCTTCTCGATTATTATCCTGTTCTCTTTACTCTCCAGAGATTCTTTATGCAGGGAACAGCTCTTAGGGAATGCGACGGTGATCATATTGCCGGCGACTTTAGTCGGCTCTCCTTCGCTTAAATAGGTAGATACCGACATTTTAACCTTTGCCAGGTGATTTACGATATTGCCCCAGACGCTTTTTACATTTTCTAAAGAAATCAAAGGAGTTTGCGCAGAGGTATCTTTGACTGTTTGTTCCGGAACCGGCTGTTCTTTTTTCTCAACCGGTACAACTGCCGATTTGGCTTCAGGCGGCACGGTGATAGTTGAATGCACTTGATTTTTATTGTGGGCTAATCTCACCAAGCTTATCTCAAGCGGTATGCGCTGGGAATCCAGGCGCTTAGTCATCTCCTGCGTCGCGATCAAAATATTAAATGCGGTAAAAATCTCCTCTAAGCTAAGCGACTGGCTCTGTTTAAACAGGCGGTCGCAAACCTCCTGCGGCAGGTCAACCAGTTTTGAATCTGCCTTGGAAACTTTAGATACCATTAAATTACGGAAATGCTCGATAAAATTAACCAGGAATACCCCGGGATCTTTTCCATCATCAATAATATCATTGAAAAGCTTTAATGCCTGCGCGGGATCTTTCTGAATTATTTTATCGGTAAGGCTGAATAAAACATCCTGCTCGACCATTCCTAAAACAGAGATGGCGTCTTTTAAAGATACGCTGCCCTTGGAAAAAGATACCAACTGGTCGAGAATTGATTCGGCGTCCCTTAATGAGCCGTCGCTGCTTTTGGCGATCGCGAATAATACTTCCTTATCTATTGAAATATTCTCCTGCCGGATAATCTTCTCAAGCTGGGAGATAATTTCAATTACCGTGATCCTGCGGAAATCCATGCGCTGGCAGCGGGAAATAATGGTCGGCATGACTTTTTGCGGATGGGTCGTGGCAAAGATAAATTTTACAAACTCCGGAGGCTCTTCGAGGGTTTTAAGCAGGGCGTTAAAACCATCGGGGGTTATCTGATGGACTTCATCGATAATATAAACTTTATATTTGCCGTTTACCGGGGAAAATTTTACATTTTCGCGCAGGGCCCTGATCTCATCAATCCCGCGGTTAGAGGCGCCGTCTATTTCAATAACATCCAGCGCGCGGCCATGATTAATCTCAAGGCAGGATGAGCATTTTTGGCATGGCCTTAAAGTCGGGCCATCTTTGCAATTAAGCGCCTTGGCAAGGATCCTTGCGGTTGAAGTCTTGCCTACCCCTCTTGGCCCGGCAAAAAGATAGGCGTGGGCAAGCCGGCCTTTCTGGATGGCATTTTTCAGGGTGCCGACGATATGCTCCTGCCCGACGATACTCTCGAAATCCTGCGGGCGCCATTTTAAAGCGAATACTGTATATGACATTGGATAGGAGTTACTTTTTATCTATCTGGATCTGCTGGACTTTTACGCCTTTTCCTGTCAAATAGTCAAAGACGCGTTTAACTTCTTCCTCCTGGCCTTCGATTTGCAGGATTGACCAGCCGGCTTCCATCGAAAAAGAGGCTTCGATAATATTTAAATTAACATCAAACTTCTTGCAGATATAACAAATTATGGATTCATCCTGCAGAGCGCCCGGGAAGGTTAATCCAATTGACATAATCATCTGTTTTGCTCCTTTATGTTTGAGAATGGCATCTTATGTATTTGAGCTAAATTTTTGAAATTTATAATCCATAACTTATATGGTCATCAAAGAGCCGCCAATGGCGGCTACTTTACTGTATCAGGAGAAATGCGAACGGTTTTGCCATTTGCCCACACTGCAAGCGACCGGCCTGTCTTCTTATGTCGATCCACGACCCCGCGCACTGCTTTTTTTAATGCCGCCTCGGCTTTATCCTGCAAAGACATTCTTTTTTTCATTTGTTACCTCGACTTTTATGAACAAGCGCAAATAACTCATCGTTAACAATCTCTTTGTGTCCGTTTCGCCTTTTCGCGATAAGAACAGGTTTTGCTCTTGAATTATCAAACAACATCCAAGAATCAAGCAAGGTCTCATACAAATTGAAAAAATTATTTATACTCCGAACAAACCGCCTACGAACATCTTCAGCAGGCACATTATGCCCACCCTCTGAAACCCTGTCTTTTATGCGGGCTATTGCCAATTCCGGACTAGGGATCCAAAGAAAGAAAAGATGAATTGCGTAACCTTTTCTTTTTAACTCGCTGAGTAAACTTACGTAAGATTTACCGGATAAAGTAGTCTCGAATGCAAAATCAGCTCCGCGCTTAGCATATTCATGAATTTGCTGCAATACGAGCTTACCGGCTTTAATGGCGGCGGCACGAGGTTCAAACGGAGCTAACCCCAGTGCAATAAGGTCGGCATTTACAAAATTCGGGCAATTCACATAATCAGGCAAAAACAATCTGGCAAAAGTCGTCTTGCCCGATCCGTTCGGTCCAGCAATAACGTAAACTTCTTTATTTTCCATAACCACCTTTATGCACCCAGCGAACCCTGACGAGTTGATTGGTCAGGGTTCGCCTAAGCGTCAACAATGGCGGTGCGTTTACCGCACCATTCGAACTATTTTTCAAAAGTAACCTATCTTTACCGCGCCTTGGGGCGCTACGTTGTGCCCCGTGCACCGTTCGGCTTTGCTGGGGCAAAGCCTCACTTGGCGCCAGCCTTGGTCGGCTGGCTTCTAGCTAATTTTATTGCGTGTGCGGCGCAGTTGGGGCTGCGGCTGGGTGCGGTCAGCCACAGCCCCAGCGTCCTCACCGACAAGTTATTACAAGCAAAAAAACAAAAGTTTTTAAGGGTTCGTCCGCTATGCCGCATTTAGCACCCTAAAAACTACTGAGTGCGGCATACTGCGCCTTTCGTAAACAATGCTTGAGAAGCGCGAGGGCAAAATTTTGCCCCCACCAAAATTTTGCCAGAAGAAACCCGAAATTTCAAAAAACATGATTACTCAATTCTATCACAGATTATAGGTGAAGAAAGTAAAAATATTAAAACAATACCTTGTTTTCTTGCAAATATATTTAAGCCACAAGCTAACGACTAATATTAAAAACCTTGAGGCGAGTTTTGAGTATAATTTATTTTCCCTTGAGCAACTAAACCATCAACTTCATTATCAATAATCGCTATAAGAGAAGGACTAATAAGTTCAATCACCGTTCCTGTTCCGGAAACCATTTTTATATTTTCTAAATCTATTTCAGTTGCTCTCAGAAAAAGATCATAAAATTCGCTTTGGAAAAAACCAGTATTTAAAATTATATTCGCTATATTGTTTGTTCTATTTTGTTTCATAAATTCCTTTTAATTTTTCAGAATCAACTTTCCTACTTTTCATAATTTCCTCTCTCACTGCATGTAATTTTTCTGTTGTTTTAGCTGAAAGAAAATCAATCTTAGTAGAATTTATGACAGCAAGATCGGTAGATGGACCAACTCCCGGAGCTACTTCCGCACTCTTTTTTGCGGAATAAACATTATAGATTGTTTGTTCCATAGTTGTATTTCTGTTTTGTCCATCTAAGGAAAGTAAAATTGCCGAATGCATTGCCCCAGAACCTATCGCTCGGAAACCTAATCTGTCGCACCATTCTAGCCAGCTCCCTCCTGCAAGACCAGAATAGTGAATTCTAAAAATATGTGCCCCAATAGAATCAACTCCCGCTAAAATAAATTCAACAACCCCTATGCCAAATGCCCAGAATTGCTGATCTATATTTAAATATGCTTGCAGAGGCATTCGTTGAGCACCATGTTGTTTATATTCATCAAAAGTTAACCCTCGAGGACGCAAAATAACACTCTCTGCTCTTTCTAAATGAACTTGGGTATAAACATCCTTTAATGTTTCGGCTATTTGACGGATTGTGTTATCGCTCTTTGCTGTAATTAACGGTCGTGTTTTTTCTATCACCTCTGCTGCAAGAAGAGAATCTCCCGCAGCCATTACAACAGAAGAATTAGTTAATGCTTCTATTTTTCTCTCGTGATCAAATTCTAAACTCAAACCTGGGGCAGTTATTTCCCTGTCGGCGGCAACAATACAGTTCTTACCTTGATCGCATAGCGCAGCAATACAAATAGTCATATTTATACCTCCATTTATTACTTTACAAGACTAATTCTAAAAATTTCATTGGCCTTGGGCTTCTTTTTACCTTGCAGAAGTTTTGGGTTTGTCTTTTTTATCCAAAGTATCGCTAATAAATATTGAAGGTTTCTCAAGGAATCAGTAATGCAATAATCTACCGGACAATCCAGAGTAATCATTGCCCTAATTAACCGCAGGATCTCTTCTCTCCCAATTTCGATAGGCATTGGAGGCCATACCTTCTGATCATTCTCCATAAAAAGAGCTACGCTTTGGTATTGCTTGCGCGTATTACCTGCCCCTACACGCCTAACGATTTTTTTATCTCCGGAGAGATTATACTCTTGCCTTATGCCAGAACGAACAAACGAAAGTTTATTGGAACTATTTAGTAATTCGGTTATAATAAAATCAACATCTTCCTTACGTAGAGGATTTATCAAATCTCTAAAATCATCCATTGCTAACATCCAATCCGTCCATGCATCAGTTAGTCGAAGATGTCTTGCTTGCCTACCAGCAAATGTGATTTTAACTTTCTTAGTATTTGTCAGTTCAGTTATAATATTTGCCATTTCGTGCTTATTATACTATCAAACTATTCAAATTACAATTTTGTTTAATAAAGATTGACTAATCCCGGTGGCTATGTTAAACTATGTTAAACTATGAAGGAAATAAATAATAATAGATTCACTGCTCAACAAGTAGCGGATATTCTAGATATCTATAAAAGGACTCTTTTTAATTGGGAAGAATCGGGTAAAATACCTAAGGCCAAAAGAGATCCGATGAATAATTATAGATATTACACAAAAGAAGATATTTCTTTACTTAAAAGGCTCACAAAACGATAATGATAATAGAAAACAAAATAAAAACTTACAATTTTCCCGAAGACTTTATAAATAAGATTACATGCGGTGATTGCCTAGAATTAATTAAACTTATCCCTGATAGAAAAATAGACTGTATAATTACCGACCCCCCTTACGGGTTAAATAAAAACGGGATAAAAAATGATAAAGACCTAAGCTTATTTTATAATATCTTACCTGATTGCTATCGCGTTTTAAAAGATGACGGTTTCTTCGCTACTTTCTTTAGCACGAAATTTCTTCCAGATATATTCAAAAATAATCCGTTTACTTATTTTTGGCAGTTCGTATTATACTGTCCTGAAGGAAGCGTTCGTTCACCTATAGGATTTACAAAATATATGTCTTGTTTAGTTTTTAAAAAAGGCAACCCAAAACTTGCCAAATGGAAAACAGATATATTTAAAGATACGCCGGGTAAAATGGTTGAGCCAGACGAAGGCTTCATAGACCACCCAACCCCAAAACCAAAACATTTCATAAAAGAAATTATGGATATGGTTACCTTGGAAAACGACTTAATTCTTGATCCTTTCATAGGAAGCGGTAGCACAGCCGTAGCCTGTAAACAGCTTAAGAGAAGATTCATAGGCTTTGAGATTAATGAAAATTATTGCTCTCTTGCTCAAGAAAGAACAGCAAAATTCTAAGATTATGAAAACAGAAATTATCCAGAAATATAACGGCAATAAAGAGAAAATTCTAGGGCAATTCTTCACAAAAGAATCTGTTATCGAAAAACTTTTGGATATTTTATTTGAATATAAACACTACAAAAATAATATAGAAATCTTGGAGCCTTCTTTTGGAACCGGAAACTTTATCAAAGTCTTAAATAGAAGAGGATTTTATAATATCGATGGGTGCGAAATTGACGAAACCCTAACTGATAAAACAGAAGATTTCTTTGACTATTCAATAGATAAAAAATTTGACTTAATTATAGGCAATCCGCCTTTTACTAAATATAACATCAAGGAGAGTTATTACTATACCAAAAAACATTCTAGCAGCCTTCACCCTCCTTTTGAATATCTGCCCAGTAAGATTTTGATCAAAGAAAAGGAAAAAATTGAAAATACATTTATTTTAAAATCTCTTAAGCACCTTAAAGATAAGAATTCAACAATTGCATTTGTATTACCCATATCCTTTTTTATTAAAAACAAGAATAAGATTATTAAAAAAGAGATATTAAGCAATTTTTCTACAATAATAATCTATCAAAATAAAGAAGTTTGGTTCGATTATAATATTCCTTGTTGTTTTGCTATATTTACCAACACCATAGATTTTGCTGATAAAGTGGTTTTATACTATGAAAATAAAGATAAACACCGCGAGGTAATAAACATAGACAATATTTTTGAAGAAATTATTCCGGAAGTCTTTTATAACAAGAGGCACGGTCTAACCAATAACCATACTGGTAACTTACTGAAAAACTATTTGAGCGTGGAGAAAATTAAATACTCGAAGTCATACGAAAATAATAACATTTCAGGTAAAAATATCTTAGAGAAGAATAAAATACCATTTCATGAAAATGTCATTGATTATAAGCTCGCTATTGTTAGAGTAGGTAATGCGAGCGTTGGAAAATGCGGTTTAATTAATATTAAAAATGATATATTAAATGATATGTTTTTTGTTTTTGATTTTGCAAAAAAATATGCTGAAAACAAACAGGTCAAAGAAAAAATATGCGGGTTTATAAATACCAACCCGGATTATTTCAGGAATGTAACGTGCAGGGTGGGAAGTAAGTCTATAAAAAAAGAGGACATCTACAATTTTAAAGTCCGTCTACATTAATAGCTTTTAAAATATCTAACATATCGCTTTTGTGATCTTGGGAAGCAAGAATAAATGCTTTCGATGTTTCTATTAAAGTATCTTTGCCTATAGAACAAGTAATACCGCTTATCTCTTTCGCCTTCCTTCCAATAATAGACCTACCGTCAGAATCATTAATATTTTCTGCATTAATACAAAGGTATATCATATTTTGGTATCCCATTGCATATTGCATGTGTTTTCTAATAATTTCTACAAAAAATGTCTCATTTATATTCTTTACTAAAAGCGGATATTTCTCATGAAAAAGATAAAAACCGTAAAAATGCTCTTTTGTAGAAGATTGCTCGCGTTCAATTCCAAATTTCTCATCTATAGTCTCGCTAATCTCATTAGCGAAAACTACTAAATCATTTAAGTCTTTTTTGATCAGAATCTTATTTTGATATGCAATTTTTAACAAATCAGACAACTCATTAAGCAATACTAAAATCTCTTTATCTTTGCGTTGCTTTAAAATTAAAGGCTCGTTATATTTAGTGCAAATAGTCTGCAAATCTTGGATAAACTTTCTTTTCCTTTTTATCTTTGAGCTTTCGCTTTGGGTGTCACGATAGACTTTTTCAACTTCCTTTAAGAAAGCTGCGGTTTTGCATTCGTTAAATGTTTCCCCTAAGTTTTCACCGTCGTTCAAGGTTTTATATATATTATCGATTTTTATATCATAAGAAATTTGCCACTCAATGTAATCTTTTATATCAATTTTATTATCTTCCTGACCCGCAAGATAATCAATAAATTTTTCAGTCTTCCTTTTAAAGCGATATTTACTGGTGTGTGCCAATAAAGGAATATTTTCTAAAATAATTTTATTATTTTCTATTCTCATAATAATTTACCAACTTCAATATTTAATGCTCTGGCTATTTTTTCAAGATTAATTAAACCTATATTCTTTTCGCCTCTTTCAATCTGTCCAATATAAGCCCTATGAAGATCGGCTTCTAAGGCCAAATGTTCTTGGGACCAGCTTCTCTTCTCCCGATATTTCCTTATATGAAGTCCAACTTGTTTATTGATCTCTGCCATATAATCACCGTAAGTATTATAACAAATACTACCTATAAGTCGACTACCTAAAGGTAGCAATAATTTGTTGACGATTCTGGAACTTGCTGGTAATATGCTATTGAGTAATCATGTTTTTTGAAATTTCGGGTTTCTTCTGGCAAAATTTTGGTGGGGGCAAAATTTTGCCCTCGCGCTTCTCAAGCATTGTTTACGAAAGGCGCAGTATGCCGCACTCAGTAGTTTTTAGGGTGCTAAATGCGGCATAGCGGACGAACCCTTAAAAACTTTTGTTTTTTTGCTTGTAATAACTTGTCGGTGAGGACGCTGGGGCTGTGGCTGACCGCACCCAGCCGCAGCCCCAACTGCGCCGCACACGCAATAAAATTAGCTAGAAGCCAGCCGACCAAGGCTGGCGCCAAGTGAGGCTTTGCCCCAGCAAAGCCGAACGGTGCACGGGGCACAACGTAGCGCCCCAAGGCGCGGTAAAGATAGGTTACTTTTGAAAAATAGTTCGAATGGTGCGGTAAACGCACCGCCAATTGAGAAATGGGGCGTCTTTGATGAATGGACGGAAGGTACCTTCCGTCGAAAAAACGAGGCGGCGCTCTTTTAAAATAAAGTTCTTCACCAATCTTTTGTCATTTAATTTTGAGTATTCGCGGCTCAAAATAAAATGACTGATTCTAAATTTCCTTCTCAATGAAAGGAGCTTTGCCCTATGAAATATTTTATCTATGCCCGAAAGTCAACCGATGATGAAGATAGACAGATATTATCCATTGAGGCCCAGCTTGTGGAATTGCGCGCCTTCGCTAAGAGAGAAAACCTTTTTGTCTATAAGGAGTTAGTTGAGGCAAAGACAGCTAAAGAGCCGGGGCGCCCATTGTTTAATGATATGCTTAAGGCCATTGAGAAAGGTGAAGCCGAAGGAATAATGGCTTGGCACCCTGATCGATTGGCGCGCAATTCCGTAGATGGCGGGCAGATAATTTATCTACTAGACAAAGCAGTAATCAAAGATCTCAAATTCCCTACTTATCGCCTTGATAACAACGCCCAGGGCAAATTCGTCCTCTCTATCGCTTTCGGACAAAGTAAATATTATATAGACGCTCTCTCCGAGAATATCCGTAGAGGAATAAGGTTAAAGTTAAGTAAAGGTATCTGGCCTCAATGGGCGCCAATCGGTTATCTTAATGACCGCAGAGCCAGGGCTATTATTATTGATACGGGCAAAGCTCCTTTCATAAAGAGGGTTTTTGAGCTTTATTCCTCTGGCGAATATACTCTTGAACAAATAAGAAGTAAAATGAATTATTTAGGACTAGCCGGAAAGAAAGACAAGCCTTTAAGTAGGAGCCAATATCAAACCATGCTCAAAAACCCTCTTTACTATGGCGTATTTCGCTACAAGGGCGAGATGTACGAAGGCACTCACGAACCAATTATTACAAAGAAACTTTTTGATAGATGCCAAGAGGTAATGCTTAGGCGCGGCAAGCCCAAGAAATCAATAAAGTATTTTGTTTTTAGGGACTTAGGTATGGTTTGCGGCGAATGCGGTAGGTCAATTACCGCAGAAATTCAGAAAGGCCATACTTATTATCGCTGCACTAAACGCTATACAAACTGCTCTCAAAAGTATATGCGTGAAGAAGAGCTTGCCGCGCAAATAAGAAGCTTCATTCAAAAAGTTTCTTTGTGTGATGATTGGACAAAGAAATTTATGGGCAAGCTAGAAAAAGAGAAATATCTCGCCCTCCAATCATCACGCCCCCAGCAGCAAAATTTAGAATCAAAAATAACTGAAGTTGACAATAAGATAAGTAAGCTAATAGACATTTACCTTACCAACGCTATCTCTTTAGAAGAATACCAGAAAAAGAAGGAAAGTTTTATTAACGAAAAGAAAGAATTACAGGAAGAACTGAAGGATTTTGCTGCTGGGGGCAATAATTGGTTTGAACCGGCAAGAGAATTTGTAACCTCTCTAAACAAAGCGCATTACGCTATTTCGGAGGAAAATTTAGAATCCCAGAAAGAATTTCTGAAAAAGATTGGTTCGAACTTTATTTTAAAAGAGCGCCGCCTCGTTTTTTCGACGGAAGGTACCTTCCGTCCATTCATCAAAGACGCCCCATTTCTCAATTGGCGGAGAGGCTGGGATTCGAACCCAGGGACCCAGTTGCCCAGGTCAACTCATTAGCAGTGAGTTGCTTTCGACCACTCAGCCACCTCTCCAGAATTTTTGGATTTTTTTCTTTTTTTCTTAAAGAATTCTTTTAATAAAAAACTGCACTCTGCCGCAAGAATTCCTTTAGTTACTTTTATGCGGTGATTTAATTTTTTATGATTTGCGATATTAACTACCGAGCCGCAGGCGCCGGTTTTAGGGTCGCTTGCGCCGAAATATAAATTTTTTATCCGCGCCAGGACCAATGCCCCGGCGCACATACTGCACGGTTCAATTGTAACATAGAGGCTAGCCTCGTTCAACCACTTTGTCCCCAGGTAATTTGCGGCACTGGTTATGGCAATTATTTCAGCGTGAGCTGTGGGGTCTTTCAGGCGCTCAATCTGATTATAGCCGCGGGCAATGATCTTATCCTTATGGACAATTACCGCCCCAACAGGAACTTCATCTTCGCAAGAGGCCTTCTGTGCTTCTTTCAAGGCCTCCTGCATATATATAATCTGTTTTTTAATCACGGCGAGCGCATACGCATAATAATATGCGCCCAGCTGGGGTCGAACCAGCAACAACCAGCTCCGTAGGCTGGTGCTCTATCCAGTTGAGCTATGGGCGCAATGTTTTGTATCTTACCACACAGGAGAGAATAAATCTATACGCTTATTTAGGAGATATGCCAGATCTCTTTTTTATACTGATCAAGCATGCGGTAAGTATTAAACCGTGCCGCGGTACAAATACATTCAATCATCATATCTATCCA
>JAHFFR010000031.1:7234-16924 GCA_023247825.1 Candidatus Omnitrophota bacterium | reverse complement strand
TTGATAAGTATGGTTAAGGAGTTAGAATATAAGTTGGCTGATGAGGAATACAAGCGATCCGGCCATCCTTTAAAAATAGCTGTAATGGGTTGCGTGGTTAATGGGCCGCAAGAAGCAAAAGAAGCGGATTTGGGAATTGCTTTCGGCAAAAAGGAAGGGATATTGTTCTTAAGGGGTAAGACAGTCAAGAAGGTGTTGGCAAAAGATTGTGTGCGTATTTTATTGCGGGAGATTAAATTGAGGAGATAATGACATGGTCTATGAAACATTAAAAACTAGGGTACGCGCAGCTTTAATTGCAAAATACAGTTATATTTTACAAAAAGGTTCCGGAGAGAAAGCTGAGGTAGCAGCAGCAATCAGGAATGTACTCGAAGGGATTTTAAGCCAGCCGCGAGGAGCGCTTAAGGAGCAGGAAAGGGAAAATATTATCAACGAATTAGTCGATGAATTCTCCGGGTTTGGCCCTATTGAGAAACTGATGATGGACCCTGATATTACAGAAATTATGATCAACGGCACTCAGAATGTATATGTAGAAAAGCACGGGAAAAAACAGAAGACCGATATCAAATTCGACAGCGATCAGCAGTTAATGTACATTATTCAAAAGATTTTAGCGCCTACAAGAAGGAGGGTTGATGAATCAGTCCCTTATACGGATGTCTGCCTTCAGGATGGCTCGCGTGTAAATATTATTATCCCACCCCTTGCTTTAGACGGCCCGACAATAACCATCCGTAAATTCCTCAAAAAAATCGTAAAAGCCGAGGACCTTATTGAATTAGGCACCCTTGATAGAAGAATGGCGGATTTTCTGGTAGCATGTATTAAAGGTAAAGTTAATATGATATTTGCAGGCGCTACCGGAAGCGGAAAAACTACTACCGTGGGCGTACTTTCCGGTTATATCGGTAATGACGAACGTACAATTACTATTGAAGATACGGCTGAGTTGCATCTGGGCCAGGATCATGTTGTCAGGCTTGAAACAAAGCCGGCTAATATTGAAGGAAAAGGCGAGATTACTATCAGGGACCTTTTTCGTAATACCCTGCGCATGCGGCCGCAGAGGATTATCTTAGGCGAAATCAGGAGCGCTGAAGCTTTGGATATGCTTCAGGCAATGTGTTCAGGCCATAATGGAGCCCTTTCGGTTATTCATGCCAATACTCCTGAAGAGGTTTTGCATCGCCTGGAGACAATGATTCTGATGTCCGGGATCCCGATAACCTTAGAAGCAATACACCGCCAGATTGCCGCAAGCCTGCATTTAATTATCCAGCAGGATCAGCTTGCTGACGGCTCACGTAAAATTACCCGTGTTACTCAAGTTAACGGGTTGAAAAACGGGTGGGTGGGCCTGGAGGATATTTTTTACTATGAGATCGGCAATGTTGTCCCAGACGGCAAGGTTTATGGCCGTTTTAGGGCTACAGGGACAGAGCCGGTATTCTATCCGCTTTTTGCCAAAAGAGGATTTAACCTATCCAAAGAGATTTTTAAAAAGGATTGAATAAACCCCCGAGGTTAGAATATTAAATCTTAGTGTAAACCTCGGGGGTTAGATGTTCCATGAGGTTTAGTCAGGGGATTATATGTTTTGGACAAAGGTTTTTATTCCAACAGTAAAGGAAACGCCTAAAGAGGCAGAATCATTAAGCCATCAATTATTATTGCGCGCCGGTTTTATCCGCATGCTTATGGCAGGGGCTTATACTTATCTTCCTTTAGGCTTGAAGGTCTTGGAAAAAATTCAGGGAATAATCCGCCAGGAGATGAATGCCTGCGGCGCAAGCGAACTCTTGCTTCCGGCACTGCATCCGCTTGAGCTTTGGCAGAAAACCGGCCGCGATAAAGATCTGGGCGAGGTAATGTTAAAGCTTAAAGACCGCCGCGGAAGGAACCTGGCGCTTGGCCCTACGCATGAAGAGGTGATTACGGATTTGGTAAAAAATAATATTTCAAGCTACAGGCAATTGCCTTTGGTTTTATACCAGATCCAGACAAAGTTCCGCGATGAGATTCGCCCGCGTTTCGGCCTGATCCGCGCCTGCGAATTTATCATGAAGGACGCATATAGTTTTGATCAAGATGAGGCTGGGCTGGATAAAAATTACCAATTAATGTATGAAGCGTACAAACGGATATTTTCCAGGTGCGGCTTAAAGACCCTGATTACCGAAGCTGATTCCGGAGTTATGGGCGGTAAAGTTTCGCATGAATTTATGGCGCCTGCTGCGCTCGGCGAAGATGTAGTATTGCTTTGCCCGGAATGTAATCTGGCCAGGTCTTCTAAGGAAGAAAATTCCTGCCCTAAATGCAAAGTGGAAATGAGCAGGGTTAATACTATTGAAGTCGGCCATATATTCAAGCTGGGTTTAAAATACAGCCAGGTAATGGAGGCAAATTTTTCTGATATTTTAGGCAATCTCAAGCCGGTAGTTATGGGCTGTTATGGCATTGGTGTCTCTCGCCTGATTCCTGCGATAATCGAACAGAATAATGATGCTGATGGAATTATCTGGCCGGAAGAAATTGCCCCTTTTCAAATTATAATTTTGCCCTTAGACATAACTAACAATGTAATTATGCAAGAGGCGCTGGGCTTCTACAAGCAGGCTAGCTGTGCGGGATTTTCAGTGCTTCTGGATGACCGGGATGAACGCGCCGGAGTAAAATTTAAGGACGCGGATTTAATCGGTATACCTTTGAGCATTGTAATTGGCAAAAAAAGTATCGAAGAAAAAAAGATAGAATTAAAGATCCGTAAAAATAAGCAAACGCAGCTTGTATCAAAGGATGAGGCATTGGAATCTATTAAGAAATTGGTATCTATAGGGGCATAAAGGCGATTATGGATAAACACCTGCAATTGAAAGAACAGGTATATGGATTAATCAGTTCCTGTTTTAATGAGGCAAACATAGAGCTTGTTGATTTAATCTGCAGGCATGAAGGCAATAATTTGATTTTAAGTATCTTTGCGGATAGGCCGGAAGGCGGCGTAACTTTAGGGGAATGCGCTTTGCTTAACCGCAAGGTAAGCGGGCTTTTGGATGAAAAAAATATAATTGACTCTAAGTATGTCCTGGAGGTTTCTTCGCCCGGCCTGGACCGCTGCCTTAAAACGCAAAAAGATTTTTCGCGATGTTTAAATAAGGAAGCCGTATTTTTTCTTAATGATTTAATAAATGGCAAATGCCAGTGGCAGGGGCTGATTAATAAAGTTGATGAAGCCGGGGTATCTATTGCCAGTTGCGGGCAAATTTTAGAGATTCCATTAACAAAAATAAACAAGGCACAATTAGTAATAAAAAAATAACCGGAGAGAAAAAAAATGAGTCAGGAATTATTAGCAATTATTGAACAGATTGAACGCGAAAAAGGGATTAAAAAAGAAATTATGCTTGAGGCGGTGGAAAGTGCCATGCTTAGCGCTGCCAAAAGAGTAATAGACCTAAAGCCGGATGAGGAATTCAAGGTTGAGATTGACCGCTCTACCGGCGAAATCCGCGCCTTTCGTAATAATCAGCCGTTTACCAATATTGATTTTGGCCGCATTGCCGCTTCCACCGCCCGCCAGGTAATTATCCAGAAGATGCGCGAAGCAGAGAAGGATGTGGTTTACGGAGAATTTCAAAGCCGGGTCGGTGAAATTGTCAGCGGCACGGTTTACCGTTTTGAAAAAGGCAATGTTATTGTTGACTTATTGGGCAAAGCCGAAGGAATTTTGCTTAAGCGTGAACAATCGCCTAAGGAAGAATTTAAGCAGGGCCAGCGTATCCGCGCCTACGTTGTTGAGGTAAAAAGAGATACCAAGGGGCCCCAGATTATTTTATCGCGCGCCCATCCTAATTTAGTTAAAGAGCTATTTGAACTGGAGGTCCCTGAGATTTATGAAGGGATAGTCGAGATCCGGGGCATAACCCGCCAGGCCGGGGAGCGCACTAAAATTTCAGTTTATTCAAAGAATGAAAAAGTGGATGCGGTCGGTGCTTGCGTTGGTATGCGCGGTAACCGAGTAAGGAATATTGTTAATGAATTGCAGGGGGAGAAAATCGATATTGTGCGTTTTAATGATGATGTGCGCGAATATATTAAAGCCGCCCTCTCTCCGGCTAAGATCTCGGAAATAAAATTAGACCGGGAGAAAAATAAGGCCGAGGTCATTGTTGACGATGATCAGCTTTCTTTAAGTATCGGTAAGCACGGACAGAATGTGCGCCTGGCCTCAAGGCTCGTCGGCTGGGAGTTGGATATTCGCACCAAGAGCATGATTGCGGCCGAAGCTTTAGGAGGAAAAGCGGGAGAAAAGGCTGCTGTTGGTGCGCAAGCAGAAGCCCAGGCTGAAGAAGAGCCTAAGGTAAAGAAAGCCAGGAAGGCAGCTTCCGCCGCAGGCGGACCCGCCTCCGGCGGGAAAAAGGCAGTCAAAAAAGAAACCAAGAAGGCGGCTAAGAAGGAAACAAAAAAAGAGGGGGTTTCTTTAGAAGATCTCTCGGGAGTCGGCATAAAGCTTATCGAAAGTTTAAAAGAAGCGCAAATTAAGAGCATAGATGATATAATTAAAGCCAAAGTAGAAGGGCTTATAAAAATTAAAGGCATCGGAGAAAAGAAAGCGCAGAAAATTATTGCTGAGGCAAAGAAACTATTATAATTTTTTATATAAGACGGAGAAATTATGCTTAAGGCGAAAAAAGAGAAAACAGCCGTAAAGAAAATCACTAAACCTGCTGCGAAGAAGCGCGTATCGGTTCCTTCAACAGGGCCGGGTAGAGCTGCGGTAAAGACTAAAAAATTTTCTGCCAAGGCCCATGTTGTAAGATCTAAGGCTCCAGCCAAACAGGCTAAGCCAAAGATAGCGGCTTTGGCTACTGCGCGCAAGCGCGCACCGGCCTCTCCGGTAAGGCCGGGTGAAGGAGGTCAAACTACGGTCTTGCGACCAGAGGCAGCAAAAAAGATAAAGAAAGAGATTAAGCCTATAGTAAAACATGAGCCAAAAGTTGAAATTAAAATAGAAGCCAAGCCCGAAATTAAGCCTGAAATTAAATCCGAAGTTAAGCCTGTTCATAAGCCGGTAGCCGAAGCCCCTGTTGAGAAAAAACAGGAAACTGTCCCGCCGCCCGTTGCCGCGCCGGTTGCCGCAGCAGGTAAAGAAATTGAGCTTGAGCTCCCCATCACGGTAAAAGACCTGGCAATAAAATTACAGGAAAAGTCATCTGTTCTTATTAAACATCTTATGGGTATGGGGGTGATGATCGGTATCAATCAGGTCCTGGATGAAGCTACTTTAAACAAGCTCTGTTTAAAATATAATCTCAGGATTAAAAAAGCCCCTGATGCCGAAGAAATAGCTTTGGAGGAGCATAAAAAAATAGATGCGCCCGCTAATCTTGAAAATCGCTCACCGATAGTTACTTTTATGGGCCATGTTGACCATGGTAAAACCTCTTTGCTCGATGCTATACGAAAAACTAAAGTTACTGAAGCAGAGCACGGCGGGATTACCCAGCATATTGGCGCTTATCGCGTCAGCCTTGCGCAGGGAGAGATTACTTTTTTAGATACTCCCGGCCATGAAGCATTTACCGCGATGCGAGCCAGAGGCGCGCGCATAACGGATATCGTAGTTTTAGTGGTAGCTGCTGATGACGGAATTATGCCGCAGACCCAGGAAGCAATTGACCATGCCAGGGCCGCGCAAGTAACAATTATTGTCGCGATAAATAAAATAGATAAGCCCCAGGCAAATATTGATATGGTTAAAAAACAATTAGCAGAGGCAGGCCTGACTGCCGAAGATTGGGGCGGAAAAACTATTACTGTGCCGGTTTCTGCCAAGACAGGGGCAGGGATAGATAATTTGCTTGAAATGATTTTACTTCAGGCGGAAATTATGGAGTTAAAAGCAAATCCTCACCGCAAGGCACGCGGCGTGGTTATAGAGGCAAGGATGGCCAAAGGCAGGGGCCCGGTATCTACGCTCCTTGTGCAAAACGGCACATTGCATCTTAATCAAAATATAATCGTAGGTAATTTATATGGAAAGATCCGGGCGATGCTTAATGACCGCGGGCAGGGGGTAACCATTGTCGGCCCGGCAACTCCTGTTGAGGTTTTGGGAATAAACGGTATTCCTAACGTAGGCGAACAGTTTTTTGTGATTGAAGATGAAAAACAGGCAAAGAACTTGATAGAAGCGCGCGTAGAGAAAGAAAGGCAGCAGCAGGTAAAAGAGGTAAAAAGAATAAGCCTGGAAGACCTGCATACCCAGATTGCCGAAGGCCAAATCAAAGAATTAAAATTGATTATTAAGGCTGATGTCCAGGGTTCGCTTGAAGCAATAAAAGATACTTTGGACAAGCTGAATGTTTCTGAAATAAAAGTAAGCATAATCCATATGGCCGCAGGGAATATTAATACTTCAGATGTAATTTTGGCAATGGCTTCTGACGCGCTGGTTTTAGGATTTAATGTTTTTGCCGATGAGCCGGCTAAAGAGTTGATTTCTAAAGAAGGGGTTGATGTAAAAACATATAGTATTATTTATGAGTTGGCCAATGATATAAAGGCCGCTGTAGAGGGTATGCTTAGCCCGAAATTAAAGAAGGTATTTTTAGGTAAAGCTGAAGTGAGAAAAATGTTTAAGCTGACACGTTCGGGCTTAATCGCAGGCTGTATGGTGACCAAGGGTAAGATTAACCGTAATTGCATGGTTACGGTTATGCGAAACGGCGCGCCTGCTTTTGAAGGCAAGATTTCAAGCTTAAAACGTTTTAAAGACGATGTGCGCGAAGTTGGCGAAGGATTTGAATGCGGTATAGCTATCGGCGGTTTTGACCAGCTGATGGAAGGCGATATTATTGAAGCTTACGATATAGAGAAGATTGCCAGAAAACTATAATGACAAATTCTAAATCCGAAGGCATGGCTAAAAAGCGTATATTGAGCGGAATGCGGCCTACCGGTAAATTGCATTTGGGGCATTTAGTCGGCGCTTTAGCTAACTGGATAAAGCTTCAGGATGAATATGATTGTTTTTTTATGGTCGCGGATTGGCATGCGCTGATGTCAGAGTATGAAAATCCGGAGGATCTGAAAGCCAACATCTTGGACAATGTTATTGATTGGCTTGCCTGCGGCGTTGACCCTAAAAAATCCAATATTTTCGTTCAGTCTCAGGTACCCGAACACCTTGAACTTTATTTTATCCTCTCTTTGGTTACTCCGCTCGGCCTGCTTGAACGCTGCCCTACCTATAAAGAGCAATTACGTGAAGTATCCAACCGTGATTTAAGCACATATGCCTTTTTGGGTTATCCGGTTTTACAGGCCGCCGACATCCTGCTTTATAAAGCAGGCGCCGTACCCGTAGGTATTGATCAATTACCGCATCTGGAGCTGGCCCGCCAGATTGTGCGCAAATTTAATCATCTTTATAAAACAGATTGTTTAGTCGAGCCGGAGGCCCTGCTTACTAAAACCAACCGCCTTTTAGGCTTAGATGGCCGTAAGATGAGCAAAAGCTATAATAACTATATAGGTTTATCAGAGGGGCCGGAGGTTGTCCGTAAAAAAGTTCAAAGCATGTTTACAGACCCCGAGCGTATCCGTCTTACCGACCGCGGGCATCCGCATAAGTGCAATGTTTTTAGTTACTACGCGGTATTTTTTCCCGGGATGGAAAAAGAAGCCCAGGATCGTTGCGCTAAATCTAAAATCGGCTGCACGGAATGTAAAAAAGAATTAGCCGCCAAATTAATTGAGTTATTAGCTCCTGTTCAGCAGAGAAGGCAGGAGTTACTGAATGATAAAAAGCATATTCAGGAAATATTGTTTTCAGGCAAGGCCAAAGCATCCGAACTGGCTAAAAAAACGATTGCTGAAGTAAGGGATCTGCTGAAAGTTTAAGATGAACCCCGTACCTTCTATAAATTCGGCTATTAAAGTCAAATGGTTTAATAAATTGGATAAGGGAGAAGGTGCGGGGTGAATTATAAAATACGATTAGATATGTTTGAGGGCCCGCTAGACCTGTTATTGTATCTGGTAAAAAAAGACCATCTTAATATTTACGATATTCCCATTGCCAAGGTTACACAACAGTATTTAGAGTATATTAATTTTATGCAGCTTTTGGATTTAAATATCGTAGGGGAATTCCTGGTAATGGCAGCAACGCTTATGCAGATAAAATCCAAGATGCTTCTTCCGGCCGAGGAGCTGGCTGCGCAAGAAGAGGAAGACCCGCGCGCTGAGTTGGTAAAAAAGCTTCTTGAGTATGAGAAATTTAAGCAAATCGCAGAGAACTTAAAAGAAAGAGAAACCAGCCAGCAGGAAGTTTTTAAGCGGCCTAAAACCGATTTACCTCAAATGGCAGGGGTAGAAGAAGATAAAGAAGAGGTTTATTTTGAGGCAAGTATATTTGATTTGATTAACGCATTCTCCCGGGCGTTAAAAGATGTGCCGCGGGACGTTTTCTATGAAGTAGTCAAGGACCAGTTTACAGTTGAGCAGAAAGTCCATGATATTTTGCACTCATTGTTAATCCAGTCAGAAATCAAGCTTTCACAGTTGTTCGCAAAATCAAAGAGCAAGATGGAGATAATCGTAATTTTTCTTGCAATCCTGGAGCTTGCAAAGATGAAAGAAATCGTTGCCCGCCAGGGCGCAGAATTTGAAGATATTATTATATTAAGAAATAAGGAAAACATTATACCCTATGAGCGAAGAGATCAGGCGCACCCTGCTGAAAGCTAGCCCGGTTATTGCCGATACCGGCGAATCCGATGAGGATGTTGTTTTAAACATATCCTTGAGGCCGAAAAAATTCAGTGAATTTGTCGGCCATAAAGATATCATTGATAATTTAAAAATAGCTATTCAGGCAGCCAAGCAGAGAAAAGAGCCTCTTGAGCACGTGCTTTTAAGCGGGCCTCCGGGTTTAGGCAAAACTTCCTTATCGCATATTATTTCTCATGAGATGGCCGCAAAAATTACCGCAACCAGCGGACCGGCGATTGAGCGGGCAGGAGACTTGATTGGCATTCTGACTAATTTAGAAGCCGGGGATATCCTTTTTATTGACGAGATACACCGCCTGTCAAAAGTAGTTGAGGAATTTTTGTATCCGGCAATGGAAAGTTTCCAAATTGATTTTGTAATTGATAAAGGGCCGTATGCCAAAACGATTAAGTTTAACCTTAAGCCATTTACTTTAATCGGGGCAACTACGCGTACAGGCCTTTTGGCTGCTCCGCTTCGGGGAAGGTTTGGCATATTCTATAACCTTGATTTTTACAAAGTAGAAGATTTGGCTAAAATTATAAAAAATTCAAGCCAGTTACTTGGCGTTCAAATTGACCAGGATGCTGCTTTAGAGATTGCCAATCGTGCCAGAGGCACGCCGCGGATAGCTAACCGGCTTCTGCGAAGGGTGCGGGATTACGCTCAAGTGCAAAAATTAGAGAAAGTTGATCCTCTGTCAGCTTCTAAGATTCTTGATGAGCTGGGCATAGACCGGGCAGGTTTTGACGAATTGGACCGCAAGGTCTTAAAATTAATCCTTGAGTCATTTGACGGCGGGCCGGTGGGCATAGAATCTTTAGCTGCCAGCCTCAATGAAGAAGTGGATACGATTGCCGATACGGTTGAGCCGTATCTTCTGAAAGCAGGGTATTTAAAACGCAC
>JAHFFR010000031.1:0-7134 GCA_023247825.1 Candidatus Omnitrophota bacterium | reverse complement strand
AGTCATTTGACGGCGGGCCGGTGGGCATAGAATCTTTAGCTGCCAGCCTCAATGAAGAAGTGGATACGATTGCCGATACGGTTGAGCCGTATCTTCTGAAAGCAGGGTATTTAAAACGCACTTCCCGCGGAAGGCTGGCTACGAAAAAGGCCTTTGAGCATTTTGGCTTAAAGTTTAGTCAAGAGAAACAGGAAGAGATCTTTTAGCTATTAGCGATGGATATCTTATTGCATATCTGCTGCGGCCCATGCTTAATCTATCCTTTTGGCAGGTTAAAAGATAAGGGATTTAAGGTCCGCGGATTTTATTACAATCCTAATATTTATCCTTTTGAAGAATACGGCAGGCGTAAAGAAGCTTTAGTGTCCCTAAAAGAATATTTAAAATTTGAAGTAGAGTATCCTGAGTATCAACAGTCTGATTATTTTCAGGCAATTATTGATAATGAAGGTTCCCCGGGGCGTTGTGCAGTTTGCTGGAGCCTGCGCCTTAAGAAAACAGCCCGGTATGCTAAAGATAACGGGTTTAAGATATTCAGCACGACATTATTAGCCAGCCCGTATCAGGATCATAATTTACTTAAGGAATGCGGCAGGCAGGTTGCCGTAGAGGCAGGCCTTGATTTTTATTACGAAGATTTCCGTGTTGGTTTTAAACAGGCGCAAGCAGAAGCCAGGGCCAGGGGTATTTACCGGCAGAAATATTGCGGCTGTAAATTTTCTATTTAAACATGAAAAATAAGCTCATTTCTGGAATATTAATCCTATTATTATGGTTCTTTATCAGCCTTAACTGCTTATTGGCCGAAGATAAGTTGCCGCCTGCCCAGGATGCTCCCAGGAGGGGGGTTTGGGTATCGGTTTTCTCTACAAAAAAAGCACTTTATTCAAAAGATGGGGTGGATAATTTGATTGCCAAATGTAAAAAGGCAAAAATAAATGAAATTTACCTGCAGATTTTTCAATCCGGCAATGCTTATTATGATTCTAAAATTTGCGATAGATCAAAATACGATCAGATGGTGAAAGCTGCCGGCTTGGATACCTTGGATTTATTGCTTAGGGAGGCGAGTGAAAACAATATCAATGTTTTTGCCTGGATAAATGTTTTAAGTTTAGGAAGTAACGATAAGGCGAATATTTTAACTAAATACGGCAGTTCTGTTTTGACCCGCGATCAATACCTCAGGCCTTCAAAAATTACATCCAATATGGAGATAGATAAATATTATTTAAGAGAGGATATGATATTTTTGGAACCCGGCGACCCAAGGGTAGAAGAGTATGTTTTAACGATTATCAACGAAATTATCAACCGCTATCCGTTAATCAGCGGAATACATTTAGATTACGTGCGTTATCCTTCGCCGGTGCCGTTTGTCCCGGGGACCAGGTTCAATAAATTCGGCTTAACTTATGGTTACGGGCTAAAGAATGTGGAGCGTTTTAAAGATAAGACCGGGTTGAATAGCCTAGATACGTTAAATAACGAGGATGAGTATTTGGCTTGGGATAACTGGAAGAGAGCGCAGGTTACGGATTTAGTGCGCAAGGTTTCAAGCTTAGCAAAGGTTAAATCCCCTGGCCTTTTGGTTTCCTGCGCGGTTATCCCGTTAGCTGAGCGCGCATACAGCAATGCATTCCAGGACTGGTCGGGGTGGCTTGAAGAGGGGGTTATTGATTATGCTGTATTAATGGCTTACACTAAGGATAACCAGTTTGCCAAAGAAATAGTTAAGTCTGCTCTCGGCCACCGCGGCAAGGGTAAAATTTATGTTGGCATAGGGTTATTTTTGATGAAGAATAACCCCGACCTGTTTTTTAATCAATACCGCATGATTGCCGATTTGGCCCCCGATGGAATAGTGTTTTTCTCGATCGATGACCTGACTGATCAGGTGACTGGTTACCTGAATTAGGCTTACCAACCCCCGAGGTTAAGGCAAATCCATATATAAACCTCGGGGGTTTAATTATTATGATAATGCTAAGACTTTCCGAATTTGATTACCCGCTTCCTAAAGAACTGATTGCTCAGTATCCTTTAAAAAACAGGGAAGAAGCCAGGGTTTTAATTGTAGAGCGAAAAACAGGACGGCTCAGCCACATTGTTTTTAAAGAGATCAATAAGTTTTTTAAAAAAAACGATTTATTGGTGCTTAATGATACGAAAGTTTTACATTGCCGCCTGATAGGCAAGAAAATCACCGGAGGCAGGGTGGAAATTTTACTTACCCGCCGGATTAACGGAACAACTTTTTCCTGCCTTATTCAGCCCAGCCGCACAAAAACCGGGCAAAAGCTGCTTTTTGCCGGAGGTTCGATCAGCGGGATTTTAACTAGCCGCGGGCATATTAGTTTTAAACAGCCCGATGCGGATGTAATTTATAGCTTTGGCATCGTTCCTCTGCCGCCTTATATAAAACGCGAGCCTGAAGATTTGGATACGCTTTATTATCAAACGGTTTACGCGAAAAACGAAGGCGCGCTTGCTTCGCCGACTGCGGGGCTGCATTTTACAGAGGAATTATTTAAAGAAATCCAAGCAGAAGGAGTAAGGCTTGGTTTTGTAACGCTGCATGTAGGCTTAGGGACGTTTCGGCCGGTTAAGTGTGAAGACATAGCTACTCATAAAATGGAGGCGGAATATTTTTTAGTCCCTGATGCAGCCGCGGATTTGGTTAATCAGGCAAAAGCAAAGGGCGGCAGGATTATCGCTGTGGGCACGACTTCCTTAAGGGCGTTAGAAACTTATTCTGCCGGGCGCAAAGAGGGGAATACCGATTTATTTATTTATCCGGGTTATAAGTTTAAATTAGTGGACTGCCTATTAACCAATTTTCATTTGCCCAAGACAACGCTTTTTATGCTGGTATGTGCTTTTGCTGGAAGAGAATTAATGCTGAAAGCGTATCAGGAGGCAGTTGAAAGAAAATACAGGTTTTACAGTTACGGCGACGCAATGTTGATTGTTTAGCGGTTGTCTTGTTTATTTGTGCTTTAGTTTTCCGTCTTTTGCTTCGGCACGAAGATTTTCGCCGTGCGCTGCGGTTTACGACTCACCTTCGCCGCATTTACAAGGTGATCGAAGCCTCCGGTTCGTCGTAATCCCTTGCACAATATGCTTAATAGTGTTATTGCCGAAAATCTTCTAATTGTGCCTCCAGCAAAAGCCGAAAAGCTTATAGATACTCTTAGCGGCTGACGCGGGGGAGATGCCTGTCGGACAAATTTGGGCGACAGGCGCTCCCCCAGCGGCAGGACCCGCGTAAGAATAAAATATGTTTACATTAATTCACAAAGACAAGAATAGTAAAGCGAGGCTGGGCAAGGTAGACACTGCCCACGGCAGCTTTGATACCCCGGCTTTTATGACTGTCGGCACGCATGCCACAGTAAAAGGGTTAATGTTTAAAGATATCCAGGAAGCAGGTGCCCAGATTATTCTGTCTAATGCTTATCATGTATTTTTACGCCCGGGCATGGAGGTAATTAAAAAAGCCGGCGGCCTGCATAAATTTATGGGCTGGGATAAGCCGATACTTACCGATAGCGGAGGTTACCAGATTTTTAGCCTTGCGCTTTTTCGTAAAATCCATGAGCGGGGGGTTGAATTTCAATCGCATATCGATGGCCAAAAGCATTTTCTTACTCCTCTAGATGTAATCGGGATTCAGGAAATTTTAGGCTCGGATATTATGATGCCGCTTGATGAGTGCGTGCATTATCCCTGCACCCGCGATCAGGCAAAGATAGCTATGGAGAGGACAATTTCCTGGGCAAGAATTTCAAAACAGGCCCACTGTAATGACAAAGGAAAATTATTCGGTATCGTCCAGGGCGCCACTTATGAGGATTTACGCAGCGAGTGCGCAAAGCGTTTAGTGGATATGGATTTTGACGGCTATTCTATCGGCGGAGTTTCTGTTGGCGAGAGCAGCAACTTAATATATAATATCCTTGAATTAACTGCTGTTTTACTGCCGGAAAATAAACCGCGCTATGCTATGGGTATCGGTTATCCATTTGATATACTGGAGGCAGTGGAGCGGGGGGTGGATATGTTTGATTGCGTAATCCCCACGCGTTACGGCAGGAACGGGACTGCTTTTACATCAAGCGGTAAAATTATTATCCGCAATTGCGCTTATACCGAAGATTTCGGCCCCCTGGATGCAAAATGCGGCTGTTATGTTTGCAAGAATTTTTCCCGCGCATACTTAAGGCATTTATTTAATGCCAAAGAAATGCTGGGCCTGGTTTTGCTCAGCCTGCACAATGTTTATTTCTTTTTAGAACTGATGCGCCAAATACGCGCGGCGATAAAAGAGGACAGGTTCAGCCAGTTTAAACAGATGTTCTTAATGGGTTATAATAACCAGATATGCGCATAGATATAATTTCTATTTTTCCTAAGATGTTTTCTGCTGTGCTGGATGAGTCGATTATTAAAAGGGCGCAGGCCAAAGGCAAGGTAAAAATTTTTACTCATGACTTACGCAATTTTACTTTAGATAAACACCGCAAGGTTGATGACCGGCCGTTCGGCGGAGGAAGCGGGATGATTATCCAGGCAGAGCCGGTTTTCAGGGCGGTAGAGGCGGTTAAGAAAAAAATCAAAGGTAAAAGTAAGGTGATATTATTGTGCCCTCAGGGAAAAAGGTTTAATCAAGATTACGCCAGGAAATTATCCAAGTGCGCCGGTTTAATATTTATCTGCGGCCATTATGAAGGAGTGGATGAAAGGGTAAGGCTTCATTTGGCGGATGAAGAGATTTCAATAGGGGATTATCTTTTAACCGGAGGCGAGCTTGCCGCTATGGTAGTGGTCGATAGCGTTGTCAGGCTTATCCCCGGAGTATTGGGGGATAAAAATTCCTTGAATTTTGAGTCATTCGAAGGTAATCTATTAGAATACCCGCAATACTCAAGGCCTGCTAAATTCAGGAATTGGCCTGTGCCTGGGGTTTTGGTTTCGGGAGATCATCATAAAATCAGCCTGTGGCGGAAACTGGAAGCGCTTAAGCGGACAGGGCTTAGGCGGCCGGATTTACTTAAAAATAAAAGCAATAGAAAGGAGCAACAGTAATGAATATAAAATCAATCGAAGCAGGTTTTACTAAGAAAGAGATGCCGGTGTTTAGTGTCGGAGATACGGTGAAGGTGCTCACCAGGATTCCGGAAGGCCCGGATAAATTCCGCCTGCATCCTTTTGAGGGCGTGGTAATTGCCAAAAAGGGGACAGGAGCTAAAATTAATTTTACGGTAAGAAAGGTTTCATTCGGCGAGGGGATTGAACGCGTGTTTCCGCTTTATTCTCCGGTTATCGAGCGTATTGAACTTATCCGTTCCGGTAAGGTTAAACGGGCCAAGCTTTATTACTTAAGAGGCAAGGTTGGAAAGCACGCGACTAAAATAGAAAGCAAAGAAGAACAAACAAGCTAGTGCTCGCATACGAAAAAAAACTAAAAAATGAAGGTTTTGATCTGATTATCGGCGTAGATGAAGCCGGCCGCGGCCCTTTAGCCGGTCCGGTAGTAGCCGCAGCGGTGTTATTAAAAAATTTTAGTTTTAATAATCGTATCGATGATTCCAAGAAATTAACTCACCTTCGAAGAAAAAACGCATTTTTTGAAATAAGAAGCAAGTCTTTATACGCGATAACGGCAGTCGGGCATAAACAGATTGACCGGATTAATATCCTGCAGGCCACAATTTTAGCTATGCAAAGGTCAGTTGCCAAATTGATTAAGCAGCTAAATGCGGCAGAATTAAAACGCGTATTTGTGCTTATTGACGGAAACTTGCGCCTTAAATTAAGCCTTCCTTATCAGAGTATTGTCGGCGGAGACGGCAAATCTTTAAGTATTGCCGCGGCTTCGATATTGGCCAAAGTCCACCGGGATGCGATTATGGACACCTATGATAAAATTTATCCGCAATACGGCTTTATCAGGCATAAAGGCTATCCGACCCAACTGCATCGCAATGTTTTAAAGGAAATAGGCCCGGTAACTATCCATAGAAAAACTTTCTTAAGGTGCCTGGAAAAAATTTAGAATTTGGAAAAGTTGTTGAGAAGGAAGCCGCAGAGTTTTTAAAGACAAAAGGGTATAAGATCCTTAAATCTAATTATAAAACTAAGCTTGGGGAAATTGATATAATCGCAAAAGATAAAGATACGATCTGTTTTGTGGAGGTTAAGGGCCGGCATTCTCTCAAGTTTGGCCAGCCTTGCGAAGCAGTCTCGTTTAAGAAGCAGAGGCAGATTTCCAAAGCAGCTGTTTATTATTTAAAACTTAATAACCTCATGGACAGGCCGGCGCGTTTTGATGTATTAACGATTTTATATAGAGACAATAAAGGCGAATTATCTTTAATTAAAAATGCCTTTGAATTAGACGCGAGCTTTACAATTTAAAATGAAGAAATATAAAACTCAGAGTTTGGCTAAATACCTCAATGATCTGGCCGCAAGAGTTCCTGCCCCGGGAGGAGGGTCTGCCGCGGCTTTAAACGCGGCAATGGCTGCAAGCCTTATCAGCATGGTTATTAATTTTACTTTAGGCAAACCCAAATATGCCGCATTTGTTGAAGAGCTAAAGGGTATTTTGATCAAATCCGAGAAATTAAGAGTTGATTTTTTGGATTTGGTGGATTTGGATGTTGTGGCTTATCAAAGCAAAGATATCAGGAAGGCGTTAGATGTGCCTTTTATGCTTAGCCGCCTGATTTACCAGGCAGCTAAATTATGCCCGCCCTTGGTCAAGAAAGGCAATGTTAACTTAGCAAGCGATGTTGCGGTGGCCGCGGTTTTATTGGAGTCGGCTTTTGTCTGCGCTTGTTTTAATGTCCGGATCAATTTAAAAAATCTGGAAGATAAAAAATTGGCTCAAAAGATTATGAAAGAGCTGAATCAGATGAATAAAGTTATTGCAGGGATCCGTAAAAACACGGAGGATGAGGTTGGTAAAATTATTAGAGGGTAAATACGTAGCTGAAAAAATTAAGGAAAAGATAAAGCTTGATATACAGAGCTTAAAGCAGGCTCCGGTTTTAGCCAGTATATTAGTAGGGGATAATCCCGGCGCAGATGCTTATGTGAAATCCCAGGCGAAAACCGCTTGCAGCCTTG
>JAHFFR010000003.1:60862-66362 GCA_023247825.1 Candidatus Omnitrophota bacterium | reverse complement strand
GTAGTCATAAAAACGGGCATCGCCACCCAATTCGGAGAACTCTCCCGAAAGCTCTCGACCATGCGCATAGAAACCAGCTTTGATAAAGGGATCAATAAATTTACCATGCTGATGGTAAAAGCTATGATCTGCATGGTCATGGTAATATTCGCGATCATCGCTTTCCGGCACGGGAATTTTATCGAAGCGCTGCTTTTCTCATTAGGCGTCGCGGTCGGCCTTGCCCCGGAGATGCTTCCGATGATTGTAACATTAAACCTCTCTAAAGGGGCGATCTCCATGTCAAAAAAAGACGTTATTGTCAAGCGCCTGAATTCCATACAAAATTTCGGCGCGATGAATGTTTTATGTACCGATAAAACCGGGACCCTTACCATGGATAAGATTGTGCTGGAAAAACACTGTGATGTGGTAAGAAAGGATGACGAAGATACGCTGCGTTACGCTTATATTAACAGTTTCTATCAGACCGGGCTTAAGAACCTCCTGGACAGGGCAATCCTCAAACATGAAAAATTACTGGTAAAGGAATATATAAAAGTAGATGAGATACCTTTCGATTTTTCCCGTAAAATTATGTCCGTAGTAGTCGGGACGGAGGATAAGCACAAGATTATTGCAAAAGGAGCCCCGGAAGAAATATTTAAAAGGTGCCTGCAATATGAACTTGACGGGGAAATTTTTGATATAGACCCGCTGATTATTTCAGATTTAAAAGAAGAATTCGATTCTCTGAGCGCGGATGGTTTCAGGGTCCTGGCTATCGCGTATAAAAATTTTGATAATAAAAAAGAGGCTTATTCAAAAGAAGACGAGAACCAATTAATACTTAAAGGCTACATCGCCTTCCTCGACCCTCCAAAGCCCAGCGCAAGAAGGGCGATACAAGCGCTTAAAAAGCTGGGGATAGATTTTAAGGTCCTGACCGGGGACAATGAGCTGGTCACCAAGAAAATATGCAGCGAAGTCGGTTTAGACGTTAAGGGGCTGGTAAACGGGGAAACGGTAGAGAAGATAGACGATAACCAATTGAAAGAACTGGTAAAAAACACCAATATTTTTGCCCGGCTTTCCCCTTTGCAAAAAGAGAGGGTAATTTGCGCCCTGCACGCTAATGGAAATACCGTAGGATACCTGGGTGACGGCATCAACGATGCGCCGGCCCTAAAAATCTCCGATGTAGGGATTTCAGTAAATAACGCCGTAGATATCGCCAAAGAATCGGCAGATATCATTTTACTTAAAAAAAGCCTGATGGTTTTAGAGGACGGCGTAATCGAGGGGAGAAAAACATTCGGTAATATTACCAAGTACATCAAAATGGGCTCAAGCTCCAACTTTGGCAATATGTTCAGCATGACAGGGGCAAGCTTGTTTCTGCCTTTTTTACCGATGCTTCCCATCCAGATACTTTTAAATAATTTTCTTTATGATGTATCGCAAATAGCGATACCTACGGATAAAGTCGATAAAGAATACGTTACAAGGCCACGGCCATGGAACATCAAGTATATCAGGAATTTTATGATGATTATCGGGCCGATCAGCTCAATCTATGATTTTTTAACTTATGGGGTTATGTTATTTATTTTCCACGCCTCGGCTGAACTTTTCCATACCGGCTGGTTTATCGAATCATTGTGCACCCAAACCCTGGTCATACATATAATCCGGACGGGGAAAATCCCGTTCTTTGAAAGCCGGCCGAGCAGATTCCTGCTGTTTATGTCGATTATCATAGTTTCTATAGGCATAGCTATACCGTTTAGCCCGCTGGCTAAGCCTTTCGGATTCATCAGGCCTCCGGCAATGTATTTTGTCGCATTATTTATCATGGTTACCACCTACTTACTTTTTGTCCAGATAGTCAAGAAGTGGTTTATCAGGAAATATGGTTACGAATAAAATGGCTTTTTCATTTTCCTTGACTTTTACCTTAAATTGAGCTAAAAATATAAGATTATGATTGAAAATCTGATGGATAAAATTGTTTCACTTTGCAAAAGAAGAGGCTTCATTTTTCAGGGAAGCGAAATCTACGGCGGCCTTGCCAATACCTGGGATTACGGCCCTTACGGGGTCGAGCTAAAGAATAACCTTAAACGCGCCTGGTGGAAGGCATGCGTTTATGAAAGAAACGACGTCTTTGGCATGGATGCCGCAATTCTCATGCACCCCAGGGTCTGGGAGGCAAGCGGCCACGTGGAGAATTTCTTTGATTTAAAAAGCGACTGCAAAAACTGCAAAAGGCGTTTTAAGACCGAAGACCTGAAAGATAAATCCTGCTGCCCGGAATGCGGCGGAGGACTTACCGAATCCCGGCCGTTTAACTTAATGTTCAAAACGCACCAGGGCCCGGTGGAAGATGACGCGAACATAATCCATATCCGTCCAGAAACCGCCCAGGGTATGTTCGTAAATTTCTCAAATATCCTGGATTCTAAACATCCCCGACTGCCCTTTGGCCTGGCGCAAATCGGTAAATCATTCCGCAATGAAATCACCCCGGGTAATTTTACTTTCCGCACCCGTGAATTTGAGCAGATGGAGATTGAGTATTTTGTAAAACCGCCTGATGCGGAAAAAGCGCTCCAGGAATGGATCCAGTCGCGGTTCGATTGGTATCTAAGCATGGGGATGAAAAAAGAAAATTTAAGAAAACGCCAGCACGGCAAAGATGAGCTTGCGCATTATGCCCACGCCTGTATGGATATAGAATATAATTTTCCTTTCGGCTGGTCGGAATTAGAGGGTATTGCCAACCGCTCGGATTATGATTTAAAACAACACGCTCAATACAGCGGCAAAGACCTGCAGTATTTTGACGACGCAACAAAAGAAAGGTTTTATCCTTATATAATCGAGCCTTCAGGCGGAGTTGACCGGGCGGCGCTGGCATTTTTAATCGATGCTTACCATGAAGAAGAAGTAAAAGGCCAGACCCGCGTAGTTTTAAAATTAAATAAAGGCCTGGCTCCGGCAAAAGTGGCGGTCCTGCCGTTATTACGCAACCGGCCTGAAATCGTTGAATTGGCTAAAAAAATTGCCCAAGACCTGAAAAAATCCATTATTACGGTTTATGACGATACAGGCTCTATCGGAAAATTATACCGCAGGCAGGATGAAGTAGGCACGCTATACTGCGTAACTATAGACGTGCAGACACTGGAAGATAAACAGGTGACCGTGCGCGAGCGCGACAGTATGCTGCAAGAAAGGATTTCAATAGATAAATTAAAGGAGTTTTTAACCAACAAACTTAGCTAGAGAAAGGTAGGGTTTAAAAAGTAATGGCAAAGAAATATGTTTACTCCTTCGGTGGCGGCAAAGCGGACGGCAATGAAAGCATGAAGAACCTCTTGGGCGGCAAAGGCGCCAACCTGGCGGAAATGGCGGGAAACAAAGACCTATTACTGCCTGTTCCTCCGGGATTTACCTGCACCACAGAGGTCTGCGTATATTATTATCAGAATAAAAAGAAATACCCCAAGGAATTAAAAGAGCAGGTTTTAAAAGCTTTGGAAAGAGTAGAAAAATTAATCGGAAGAAAATTCGGCGACGCCAGTAACCCGTTATTATTTTCCGTGCGCAGCGGCGCAAGAAAATCCATGCCCGGGATGATGGAAACAGTTTTAAATGTCGGCCTTACTGAAAAAACTATCCCCGGCCTGGTTAAGCAAAGCGGTGGCAACAGCCGTTTTGTCTATGACGCTTACCGGCGCCTGATCATGATGTATTCCGACGTAGTTATGGAAAAGGCTGCGGGCATTGAGCCAAAAGGCGAAGAAGGGATCCGCAAACAATTAGAAAAAATCATGGCTGAGCTGAAAAAATCCAAAGGCTATGCCAGCGATACGGATTTAAACGTAGATGACCTGAAGAAACTCTGCGCGGCATTTAAAATCAGGATCAAAGAAATCCTGGGTAAAGAATTTCCCGATGAACCAATAGAGCAGTTATGGGGAGGAATCGGCGCGGTATTTTCCTCATGGAACGGAAAACGCGCGATCAGCTACCGCCGTATTGAAAATATCCCTGATGAATGGGGTACAGCGGTTAACGTGCAAACCATGGTCTTTGGAAATATGGGGGATGATTCGGCAACCGGAGTCGCCTTTACGCGCAACCCGGGTAACGGAGAGAATAATTTCTACGGAGAGTATTTAATTAACGCGCAAGGCGAAGACGTGGTTGCCGGTATCCGCACTCCGGCGCCGATCAATGAATATTCAACCTCCAGCCATAATAAAGAACTGCTTACTTTGGAAAAAGCAATGCCTAAAATTTACAAGGAGCTATACGCGATTCAGGACCGCCTTGAAAAGCATTATCACGATATGCAGGACATTGAGTTTACCATTGAAAAAGGAAGGCTCTTTATGCTGCAGTGCCGTATAGGCAAACGCAACGGCCCGGCAGCAGTGCGCATGGCAGTGGATATGGTCAAAGAAAAAATGATTAAAAAAGAGGTTGCGGTAATGCGCGTAACCCCATCGCAGCTTGATGAATTACTGCATCCGGTTATTGACCCTAAGACCGAATTAACAGTCAAGCCTTTTGCTAAAGGGCTGCCAGCCGGCCCGGGCGGAGCAAGCGGTCAGATTGTTTTTTCATCAAATGACGCAGTAGCTTGGGCAAAATCGGGTAAAAAAGTAATCCTAGTGCGCGAGGAAACCAATCCTGAAGACGTCGAAGGTATGCGCGCGGCCCAGGCAATTCTTACTGCCCGCGGCGGAATGACTTCGCACGCGGCCTTAGTTGCCCGCGGCTGGGGAAAATGCTGTATCGTAGGTTGCGGCGCTATGCATGTTGACACCGATAAGAAAACAGTCCAAGTTGATAACAAAATACTTAAAGAAGGCGACTGGATTACCTTAAACGGAACCAAGGGCAATGTCTACGAAGGCAAGCTTCCGATGATGGATGCCTCTGAAGAAAATACCATACTTTCTGAATTTTTAAAATTATGCGACGCAGTAAGAAAATTGGGTGTCCGCACTAATGCTGATACCCCGGAAGACGCCCAGCGCGCCCTGCAATTCGGAGCAGAAGGCATCGGGCTTTTCCGGACAGAGCATATGTTCTATGGCAAGGGCTCTGACCAGCCGTTATTCCTGCTGCGCAAAATGATCGTTTCTAAAACACTAGAGGAAAGGCAGAAGGCCCTGGATGAATTGTTCCCGTTTGTGAAAAAAGATATTAAAGGGACAATCGAGGCAATGGACGGATTCCCGGTGGTTATCCGTTTACTTGATCCGCCTTTACATGAATTCGTCCCGCGCGAACAGCTAAAACTTGAACAATTGGCAAAAGACCTGAACATCGACATGCAGGAGCTGGCCAAAAGAGCAGAAGGCCTGCACGAGTCTAACCCGATGATGGGCCACCGCGGCGTGCGCCTGGGAATTACTTACCCTGAAGTAAGCGCGATGCAGATCCGCGCCATTTTAGAGGCAGCCGCAGAATTAGTAAAAGAAGGCAAAGACCCATACCCGGAAAT
>JAHFFR010000003.1:31173-60762 GCA_023247825.1 Candidatus Omnitrophota bacterium | reverse complement strand
TGGGCCACCGCGGCGTGCGCCTGGGAATTACTTACCCTGAAGTAAGCGCGATGCAGATCCGCGCCATTTTAGAGGCAGCCGCAGAATTAGTAAAAGAAGGCAAAGACCCATACCCGGAAATCATGATCCCGGTTGTCTGCGATGTAAAAGAATTGGAAGACCAGTTTGCTATTGCCGAACAGATATATAAGGAAGTGCTGGCAAAATACGGGCTGAAAAAATTAAAATACCTCCTGGGAACGATGATTGAGATTCCCCGCGCGGCATTTGTCGCGGATAAATTGGCCACTAAGGCCAAATTTTTCTCCTTCGGGACAAATGATATGACTCAGATGGGCTTTGGCTTCTCAAGGGATGATATCGGAGGATTTTTGCCGGAATATATCAATAAAGGAATCCTGGCGGAGGACCCGTTCCAAAGCATCGACCAGGAAGGAATCGGCGAGCTGATTAAGCTGGGCATTAAACGCGGCCGCATGACCAACAAGAACCTGGAAGTTGGTATCTGCGGAGAACACGGTGGTGAACCCAAATCCGTTGAGTTCTGCCATAATATAGGTATGGACTATGTCAGCTGTTCGCCGTTCAGGGTGCCGATTGCAAAATTAGCCGCGGCACAGGCTGTATTGAAGGATAAAAAATAACAAAAAAACTAGGGGACGCTTCTGGGTTTTTTAAAAACCCAGAAGCGTCCCCGAATTAAAACTATGGAAGCGTTAAAAACTTATCTTAAAGAAGTCCGGACAATCCCTCTTTTAACTGCCAAGCAGGAAATTGAGTTGAATAAGAAGATCCGCAAAGGTGACGAGATTGCGCGTAAAGAAATGATCCGCGCAAATCTCCGCCTGGTTATCAATATCGCAAAAAGATATATGCGCATGGGAGCCCCATTTCTTGATTTAATCGAAGAGGGCAACCTCGGCCTGATAAAAGCGGTTGAGAAGTTTGACTACCGCAAAGGTTTCCGCTTTTCAACTTACGCCGCCTGGTGGATCAGGCAGGGAATTACCCGCTCAATCAGCGAGCAGAGCAAAATGATCCGCGTTCCGGTATATATGAATGACCTGATCACTAAATGGAAAAAGAATAAAGAACGCTTGAGCCAAAAATTAAAACGCATACCTACGGATGAAGAGATCGCCAAAAAATTAAAGCTGCCGCGCGAAAAAATAGAGCAGATTAATTTTTGGATGTCCAGCACTACTTCTTCCCTGGAAGCGCCGCTTGGCGAAGACAGCGAAAACCAGATATCCGATTTAGTGGAAGATAAAAACGCCGCTCCTCCGGACGCAGGCATTGAACGGCTGCTTGACCGGGAGAGAGTGGATAACCTTCTTGAGGTAATGTCGGAAAGAGAAAGGGAAATCCTGGATTTGCGCTTTGGCCTGACTAACGCCAAGCCGCAGACACTGGCAATAGTTGCCAAAAAACTGGGTGTTTCGCGCGAGAGGATCCGCCAGATCGAAGAAACGGCTTTAAAAAAATTAAGAAAATTTGTCGTTGGCCAGGAGAAGGAGCTTTAGATGAATAATTCTCTTTTAGAAAAATCCATAAGGAATATCCCTGACTTTCCCAAACCGGGGATCCTTTTCCGCGATATCACCACTCTAGTCCAAAACAAAGATGCTTTTAAAAAAACAGTGGACCTGCTTTCCAAGAAATACAAAGGTAAGGGATTTGACAAAGTAGTCGGGGTGGAGGCGCGCGGATTTATTTTCGGCGGCTCTGTCGCGCTTAAAATCGGCGCGGGTTTTGTCCCGGTGCGTAAAAAAGGCAAGCTGCCTTATAAAACCATTTCCACAACCTACGAACTTGAATACGGCACAGACACCTTGGAAATCCATAAAGATGCAATCACCCCGGGGGAAAAAATCTTGATCATCGATGACCTTTTAGCTACCGGCGGCACAATCAAGGCGGTAACTGAGCTGGTAAATCAGCTGGGAGGAAAAATCGCAGGGATCGGCTTTGTCATTGAGCTGGTGGATTTAAAAGGCAAAGAAAAACTCAAAAATTACCCTGTGTTTTCTTTAATTAAGTTTCAAGGAGAATAGATCTGCCCCTGTAGCTCATAAGGATAGAGCAGCAGTTTCCTAAACTGCGTGCGGCAGGTTCGATTCCTGCCAGGGGCATAAAATATTATGTATAACTTGCACGCCCATACATTTATCAGCGACGGCGCGCTGCTTCCTTCGGAAGTAGCCGTGCGCTACCTTGAAAAAGGTTATAAGCTAATCGCGATTACCGACCACGCTGACTACAGCAACATCAAGCAGGCAGCCAAGCAAATAGTGGAATTCTGCCACCGCTGGCCAAAAAATTCGGCAATCAGGGTGCTGCCGGGAATTGAATTAACGCACCTGCCTCCGGAACAATTTAAGCCTTTAGCAATTTTGGCAAGAAAAGAGGGGATTAAAATTATTATCGCCCACGGCGAAACTCCGGTTGAGCCGGTTACCAAAGATACAAACCACCTTGCCCTCTTGGCAGACATTGATATCCTCGCGCATCCCGGGTTAATTTCCGATGAAGATACAAAACTTGCAAGCTCGCGCGGAATATTTTTGGAAATCACCAGCCGCCGCGGCCACAGCCAGGCTAACGCGCATGTGATTAAGCAGGCAAGAAAATTCAACGCAAAATTAATTTTAAATAATGACAGCCATGCCCCGGAAGATATTATCGGCCCGGATGAATTAATCAAGGTAGGATTGGACTGCGGATTAACTCAAGCGGAAATTGACAAAATTTATGAGGATGTTAAAACCTTTTTAATCAAGAAGGAGGGGCGATGAAATTTTTTAAAAAGTTATTTTTCTTATCTACTGCCTGCTGCCTGTTAATTACTGCCCTTATGGGCTGTTCAACATTTCCGGATAATAAATCCACGGGCTCCGCCGGGACGCTTGAGCCGCAGGCGCTTTTAAAATTTACGGATGTGCCGGTGCCCGTCGGCTTAAAAAACCTGCCCCAACAGTCATATTCATTTGAAAGTTCAGGAGTGCGCGTGGGAGTCTTAAAATATCAAGGCAAGTCTGACCCTGACCGGGTAATCAATTTTTATAAAGAACAGATGGCGATGTATAACTGGAGCCTGGTTAACATCGTCGAATACGGCATAAGGCTGATGAACTTTGAGCGTGAGAATGAAAGCTGCATTATTACCATCGAACCAAAGGGTTCTAGCGTGCTTTTGATTATTTCCCTGGGCCCGAAATCGCAAAATTCAACTAAAAGGGCTAAAGCGCCGGTTAAGTAAAAAAACCCTTGACAAATATGGAGTTGTAGGTAAAATACTTTTGATAGTTATAAAGAAATCATCCTAGGCAATAAAATTATTAGCCTGGTTAAACATATATCCATAAACAGTTAACGAAAAAGGAGGAGTAAAAAAATGGGTAAACGCTTAATAGCAGTATTAGCGCTTGCTTTGTTAGTCGGCCTGACATTTAGCGCCGCCTACGCAGAGGTACAGAATGTAAAGGTAAGTGGGGACATTACAGTAACTGGAGCCGCAAGAAGTCATTTCAATTTGCAAAAAGTTATTGGGGATAGCAGTGTGTTAAAACAGAACTTCCTAATGACTCAAATCAGAGTGCGCGTTGATGCAGATCTTACAGATAATGTTATGGCAACTGTAAGACTGATTAATGAAAGAATCTGGAATGGCCAAAACGATACTGAAAATGGCGCTACCAGCAGCAATAGCACAAATATTGATCTCGACCTTGCTTATGTTACCTTAAAAGAATTCTTGTATTCGCCTTTAACTTTAACTGTTGGCCGTCAAGAGATTAAATTCGGTAACGGGTTAATAATAGGTAATGCAAAGGTAATCGGCAGTTCATCAAGCATTCCCACAGATTTAACTGAAAGAAAAGCATTTGATGCTATCCGCGCAACCTTAAACTATGATCCTTTAGTAGTTGATTTAGTATATGCTCAAGTAAAGCAAAGTGCAACTACTGACAGAAACACTATCAGCCTTACCGGCGTTGATGCTAAATATGCTTTAAATAAAAAGACTGATGTTTCTGCATATTACTGGCTTAAGAGAAACAATAATAATACCATCGGAACCAGTAGGACTGATCAGCTTTCAACTGTTGGTGGTTTAATTTCCAGCACACCAATTGAAAATTTAACCGCATCTTTAGAAGCTGCATATCAGTTTGGCAGGAATACAGAAACAACCGGACAGAAGAAACATGATGCATGGGCTTTACAAGCAATAACAGATTATACCTTTGCTAAAGTAAAGACGGCCCCTAAACTCGGCGCTTCCTACACCTATCTTTCGGGAAGTAGTGCCGGAGACACCAGAAATGTCGGTTGGGATTCCCTGTTCTATGATCAAAAACTTAACAATATCGTTTACACGCTTTTGCCTTTTTCAAATATGAGCGCATTCAATCTAAAGGGCAGCTGTAAACCAGTAGATGATGTAACTGTAGCTTTAGTCTACGGATATTATGATGTGGCTCAAAAAAATAGCGCTAATTTCACTGTCCCCTTTACCTATGATAATGGAGCTACATATTATGGCGCGGGCACCGGCACATACACCGGTAAAACACACCTGGGCAGCGCGCTTGATGCAACCATAACCTATGATTACACTGAAGATGTGCAATTTGGTCTAACTGGCGGAATGTTTCTGCCGGGTAATGCGCTTACTTCAGATACAGCTAACGCAAGCCAGTTAATCGGATCTATGAAGGTAGTATTCTAATTCAACTTATGTAGAAACTCACGCCCTCGGAGGGTGAAAATCCTCCGAGGGTTTTTTAATACCTTAAATTTTATCCCTATGGTTTATCTTGCCTTTATCTTCCACATGCACCAGCCGTATTACAAGGACCTCTTGACCCAGGAGAGCGGGCTTCCCTGGGTCAGGCTGCACGGGGTAAAAGACTACCTTGACATGGTGCAGATCTTAAGTAAATTCCCCAAAATTAAGCAAACCTTTAATGTTGTCCCGTCTCTATTTGAACAGGTAGAAGATTATAACAACGCAGGCGTAAAGGATAAATACCTTGAGCTCTCCGCAAAACCTGCCGCCCAATTAAACGAATCTGAGAAAAAATTTATCCTGCATAATTTTTTCTCAATAAACAGCGATAAGGTCATTCATACTTTCCCGCGTTATTACCAGCTGCATTTTAAAAAAATACACAACCAGCATTTTTCAGAGCAGGATTTTTTGGATCTGCAGCTTTATTTTAACCTGGCCTGGATTGACCCGTCGCTGCGCCAGAATATCCCGGAGCTAAAAAAAATAGTGTTAAAAGAAAGGTTCTTTAATGAAGAGGACAAGCAAATCGTCCTGGATAAACAACTTGCCATATTAAAAGAAATTATCCCGGCATACCGCCTTTATAACCGGAATAACCAGATTGAAATAAGCGTGACGCCATATTATCACCCGATCCTGCCTTTACTTTGCAGCACGAATATCGCCAAAGAAGCGAATAAAAAAACCGTCCTGCCAAAAGAAGAGTTTAATTATCCGCAGGATGCCAAAGACCAAATTAAAACGGCAGTAGAATTTTACAAGCAAAGGTTTGATCATGCCCCGCTTGGCATGTGGCCGTCGGAAGAAAGCGTGAGCGAGCATATCCTGCCGTTTATAATTAAGGCCGGCATAAAATGGATTGTGGCCGACGAGGCTATTTTATTTAAATCCCTTAAAATTAAAAAACGCGATACTAAGTTACTTTATCAGCCTCACCTGTTAAAAAGAAGGGAAGGGGAGCTAAATATAGTTTTTCGCGACCGCAATCTCTCGGATTTAATCGGTTTTGTCTACCACGGGATGAAAGAGCCTGATGCGGTAAAAAATTTTATGAAGCACCTGGAAAACATCGATAAGGCATTTAAAGGAAAGGATACTTTAGTTACTATTGCCATGGACGGAGAAAATGCCTGGGAATTCTACCGCAATGACGGCCACGATTTTCTTGAATTATTCTACCAGCACATTTCAGAGAGCGATTTTGTAAAAACCACAACAATCAGCCAATACCTGAAACTTGCCCCGGCGAAAAACCAAATAAAACACTTAAACGCGGGGAGCTGGATTTACGGAGAATTCGGGAAATGGATTGGCAGCCCTTATAAAGTAAAAGCATGGGAGTGGCTGGCTGATGCGCGCAAGGCAATCGGGAAAATAAAAGACCCGGGCGATTTAGCCTGGAAACAAATGTATATTTTAGAAGGAAGCGACTGGTTCTGGTGGTATGGAGAGGACCCTGACGGCTCATTCGATAAGTTGTTCAGGCTGCATTTGTCCAACCTCTACAAGATGCTTAAGATTGATGCGCCGTTATATTTATCAAACCCCTTAACCCCTTGACATAAATAGGGTTTTGTGTTATAAAATATGTTCAAGTGAACCCCGCACCTTCTCAACACCAAAAGACGGTGGGGGGAAATTTAGTATCGATAGACAATAGAAGGTGCGGGGTGAATAAGAAGGAAATCTACGAGCATCTGGCTAATATTTATCTGGATGCGTCTTTAAAATCGTCAAAGAAAAAACGCAAGTTTTGGCTTTTTCCCAAAACGAAAAGAAATTTAATCATCGCCGGATCAATATTATTTTTAGCATTCGGAGGCGTTTTAACTTTTAGCCGCATAAATAAAGCTGCCGCGCCCGAATCGGAAATTGCCTTATTTTTATATCAAGGCGCGGCAAAAATAAATTTTAACTTTGACCCCGCAAAAAAAGAAACATTCTCCCTCAACCTCAAGCAATTAAACTTATCCAAATATAAAGCGCTGGCATTTACGGTAAGGAAAACCAACCCCAAAGATATAATTTCGTTAAGGGTGGAATTTATCAACCGCTTCAACGAAAAATCTGAAATTTACGTAAAAGATATCTCAAGTAAATGGCGGGAGCAAAAAATAGATTTTCCCCGTTTTGCCAAAGTTTATAACTGGCACCAGATGAAATCTTTGGTTTTCAGCGTTGAAGAATGGAACGCCCGCGAAAAATCGGGAATAGTTTATCTGGATGACATTAGGGTCTTAAAATAACACCCCGCGCTAATTGGAATTGCGCGGGTGTGCGCCACTACACAAGGAGGGGAGCTTAAATGCGTATTATCTCAATTGCCAATCAAAAAGGCGGCTGCGGTAAAACAACCACATCAATAAATTTAGCTGCGGCGCTGGCTTCTAACAACCGCAAAGTTTTGCTCATTGACCTTGACCCTCAGGCGCACGCAACCAGCGGCTTAAATATCGAGGCAGACTTAAGCATTTATAACGTCCTGTCAAAAATCACCCATAAAAAAAGCTCACTTGAAGGAATCATCCAGAACTTGGAGGAGAATTTTGATATCGCTCCGTCTTCAATAGTTTTAAGCACCCTTGAGCAGGAATTAAGCGGAGAGATCGGCCGCGAATCCCGGCTCTGGGATATTTTAAGGGATTTTAAAGCTAACTACGATTACATTTTAATCGACTGCCCGCCGAATTTGGGAATTTTGACAATTAATGCCATCCGCGCGGCGAATGAAATCATTGTCCCGGTTGAAGCCAGCAGGTTTTCTCTTGAAGGCGTAAGCCAGCTTACCACTATTGTCAATCTGGTTACGGAAAGATTAAACCATCCAGTGAATTTCCGCGTCCTAGTTACCAACTTTGATTCCCGCCTGGCGCACTCATTCAAAATGCTCGAGAAGATCAAAACCGATTACCAGGATAAAATGTTTTCAAATATTATCCATGTAAATGTAAAGCTGAAAGAAGCGCAGAACGAAGGCCTGCATGTTTTTAACTATGATAAATACTGCCGCGGGGCAAAGGATTATTTCAGCCTCTCCCGGGAAATTATCACTCAGGAAGCCGGCACCGCAGCGCCTGTTGCCCTTACTTTGGTAAAAACGTTTGAGAAACGCATGAAGGATATCCTAAAAGAAAACATGCCGAAATTAAATGAAATTACGCTTACGGTTAAAGCCCCGGATGCAAAAGAAGTTTATCTGGCAGGAGAGTTTAATAACTGGAAGCTGGATGAAAATAGCCGCATGGAGCAGAATAACGGCTGCTGGATCAAACGCTTAAACCTGGATAGCGGTAAATACCGTTACCGCTTTGTTATCGATGGAAACTGGGTCGAGGACCCGGCCAATCCATTAACTCAATTAAACACTTACGGAACATTAGATTCATTACTGGAAGTAAACAAATGACATACTCACCGGAAGAGCAGGAAATAATTGAGGGTAAATTCTTTGCGGTAATTTCGTATATTTCTTTCCTATGCGTAATTACCCTTATCCTTAAAAAAAGCAATAAATTCGCGCTTTACCACGCCCGCCAGGGGCTTGTGCTTTTTGTCATGGAAGTTGCGGCGTTTATTTTATCAATTATACCTTTATTGGGCTGGTTAATCGGAATTTTCGGCTACGCCTTATTCCTGTTAGTTTCCGTATGGGGAATCATACAAGCCGCATTAGGTATTTACTGCCGTATACCGGTTGTAAGCGAAATATCGGATAAAATAATCCTATAATAAGGAGGGCTGCCATGGCTTTAAAAAAGAAAGCAAAGAAAGCGGCAAAAAAAGTAATAAAGAAGAAGGTTATAAAAAAATCAACTAAAAAAACCACTAAAAGAGTAGCGAAGAAAACGGCCAAAAAGAAACCGGTTTTAAAGAAAAAGGCTGCCGTAAAAAAAGAAGGCAATGTTATTGGTTTAATTACGCATTATTTTCCTCACGTTCAGGCCGCAGTAATCAAGTTAAAAGGCCCGCTGTCAATGGGAGAAACTGTAAAGGTAAAGGGGCACACTACGGATTTTACCCAGACAGTTTCTTCAATGCAGATTGACAGGATGGACATTTCAAACGCCAAAAAAGGCGATGAAATAGGCCTGCAAGTAATTTCCCGGGTCAGGCAAGGCGACAAAGTTTATAAGCAATAAAATAATCAATTCTAAAAGGCCCATCTAAATGCGTTTTTTAGTTACAGGCGGCGCAGGTTTTATCGGTTCCCACATCACAGAGAAACTGCTTAAGGAAGGCAACTTTGTCCGTGTTTTGGATAATTTCTCCAGCGGCAGGCGCCAGAACCTTATCTTTGCGCAAGGGCATCATAATTTCGAGCTTATCAAAGGCGACATCCGCGAACCAAACACCTGCAATAAAGCCTGCGCGGGAATAGATTATGTCCTGCATCAGGCCGCGCTACGCAGCGTACCCAAGTCAATGAATGATCCGCTTAGCTATAATGAAGTCAACATCAACGGCACATTATTCATGCTCCAGGCAGCGCTGAAAAATAAAGTAAAACGGTTTGTTTTCGCTTCTTCAAGCTCTGTTTACGGAAATACGGAGCAGTTCCCGGAAAAAGAGGATAGCTATCCCTTGCTTATTTCGCCATACGCGTTAAGCAAGCTGGCAAATGAATATTATTGCCGGATTTTTTCAAATACCTATGGCTTAGAGACTGTGGGGTTGCGTTACTTTAATGTCTTTGGCCCAAGGCAGGCCTTGGATGATGAATATGCCGTAGTCATCCCCAAGTTTATCCACTGCATCTTGCACGATGAACAACCGCCGATTTTTGGCACAGGTTATCAATCAAGGGATTTTACCTATATTGACAATGTGGTTGAAGCAAATATCCTTGCCTCGACAGAAACCGGGATTAAACATGAGGTATTTAACGTTGCTACCGGCAAAGATAACACAGTATTAGAATTGGTTGAATGTTTAAACAAAATCATCGGTAAAAACATCGCGCCAAAATTCCTGCCTGTCCGAGCTGGGGATGTTTTCAGGACCCTGGCGGATATTAGCAAAATAAAGGAAAAACTTGGGTTTAGGCCCAAGATAAGCTTTGAAGAAGGGCTTCACAAAACCGTAGAATATTTCCGCAGTATTTATAAGAAATAAATCCTTATCATAACTATATACGCTTGACAAATGGCTCATTTAGTGATAATTATGAGTGAGTACTCATATTAACCGGGGCGTTAAATGCAGGTAAATTCAGGTAAAATAAATGCGCTCACGCGGAAGGCCGAAAAAATACAGGATAGTCAAAGTTGACCCTAAAATCAGTCAATTTAGCCCCAGAGGCAAGCCGGGAAGGCCGGATGAGGTAGAGCTTAAGATGGATGAATTTGAGGCCTTAAGGCTGGCAGATTACTTAAATTTAAGCCAAAAAGAGGCAGCCAAATCAATGCGTATATCCCAGCAAACCTTTAGCCGGATTTTAAAAAGGGCACGCGGCTTAACCGCTAAAGGAATAACTACCGGGACCGCCATAAAAATACAGGGCGGCCAGTATGTAATTAGTTCCCATCAGGATCCCATACAGAAACCGCAGAACAGAACTGATACTAAATAATCAACTATTAGAAGCTCCTTTTAAACAAGTATTTTTGGGTGATTTCCCTTATTTCACCCTATAGGCCTTACTTCCTATAATAACCGTTATGTTAACTTGTCTATCTTGGCTAAGTATACCTAAAGCTATAGAAGCCAATGGGTTATTAATAGTTGTTTTTAAGCTGTGGAAAAGGCAAATCTTCTTTACTTAAACTTACCGGGTTATTTTAAACTTAACAATTCAGGCGGGATTTATGCGGCATCTTCCCTGGATTTTTTGCCTTTAATTAAGAATTTTATTAGCGGGTTAAAGCGGTAATCGCGGGATAAATTGATCCCTCTCCAAAGCGATTATTTATGCGGTCCAGGGCCTTAATAAGCCCCTCCCTGCGGATTTCTTCGCTAAGTAAAGGTAGATAGATGCCTTGAGAAAGGCTGCTGCAAGTGACCCCGATTGCCCGAATCTTAAGGTTTTTTAGGCCTGATTTGCCATTATTTTAAGCGCTCTTTGACAGATCTCATAACCCATCATTAGTCTGGGCTTGGTAGGTTTTTTGGGCCCCAAAATTGCCGATTTCCGGGCCGTTTAACCAAAGATGCACAGTCGCGCTGACTAAATTTTGTTCCCGTAATCTCGTAGCAACCATTTCAGATAGCAACCTGATCCAAGCCCGGATAACCTGGGGGTTTGTTTGAACTTTTGGTAAAGTATATGAACGGCTGAGCGACTTAGGCAATTCACTAGACTTACCGGGATTTTCATCAAACTTACCGGGATTATTATTAAAAAATTCCGGTAAGTTTAGGTATAAATCCCAGCGGAGCCTTACGTAAAACCTGTTCAAAGTTTGAGCGATATAATGTTAAAGTTTGCATAGATCTGCGCTTTAAATTCTTTACCCAAACTTACCGGGTTTGGATGGCCAACGCACCTTTAGTATTTTCTAATTACTGTTATAAGTTTACCAATAACCTTAAACTCCTCAAAGATTGGCGGGTAATTTACATTAGCAGCTTCCAGGTGGAACTTACCGCTTTTACTACGCAGCCTTTTTAAAGTAACTTCATTATTATCCAATAACGCGGCAACTATATCATTATTGTCGGCATTCGGGCGTTTCTTGATCACGGCAATATCGCCATCAAGGATGCCGGCATCAATCATGCTGTCGCCTTTAACCCGCAGCGCAAAAACATCATCAAAGCCCAAGCGCCCAAGAAACAAATCATCGGCATCAACATAACCCTGGATTTCTTCATAAGCCAAACCGGGTTTGCCGGCCATGATGGTACCAATTATCGGAATTTTGTTAAAACTTGCGCGTTCAGTTAATTCAATTGCCCGGGATTTGTTATTCATCCGCCTCACCAAACCTTTCTGCATTAGAGCCTTTAAATAGTCCCTGACTGTTCCAGTAGATTTAAACCCCAGCTCCTCCCCTATCTCGCGAATTGTAGGAGGGAGCCTCTCCCCTACCCGTTTTCGGATAAAATTAAGCACCTTCTCCTGCTTTGGCGTCAAAAATGGCTTATTTTTCATTTTAGCCTTTTCAAATTATCATTGCCCATGAGCGATCTCATCTGAATTATGGCTACCTTATTAAGTTGTTGTAAACGATGCCTTTGATCTATCCCCTGATGAATACGGACTGAATTAATGCTCTCAAGATTGGATAACACAACCAACTGTTCTATAGTCGCATAATCACGGATATTCCCTTCCAATTATGAGGAATTGACATCTCTCCACTCTTTTGCGGTTAAACCAAACAGGGCAACATTTAGGATATCCGCTTCGCTTGCATAAACTATTTGAATTTGTTGTTTGGTAAGTTCAGGCGGAATAATTTTTTCTTTGATAGCATCGGTATGAATACGATAGTTGACTTTAGCCAAAGTGCGCTGTAGGTTCCATTCAAGTTTTAAACGGTCATTTTCGCTCTCTTTAAGGCGCTGAAACTCTTTAATAAGATAAATTTTGAACTCAGCGCTGATCCACATACCAAACTCAAAAGCTATATCTTTGTGCGCATAAGTCCCGCCATATCGGCCCACAGCAGCTTTTAAGCCAATGGCATTGGTTCTTTCCACCCATTCCTTTACACTGATCTTATAGTTATTTAGACCCGCCTGGCTTTTAATTATGGCGAATTCGCCATAATTAAAACCGGGATTGTAAACAATCTCCCAGATGCCTAAAAATTCAACAGTATTTCTGTTCCTTAACCAATCAGAAATAAAAAAATCACCATCTTTGGCTTTGAGCATATCCGTAAGGGAAATGTAGTCATTATTCAGAAGATTAATTACTGTAATTTCTGTCCCTTTAACAACCATCTTTTTGTTTTTTGTCATAAATACCTCCCACGGTTTCCGGATAACTGCATCCAAAAGCATACTACCACACATTTGTGTGGTTTGTCAAGAAAAATAGAAGGGCTGAACGGTCAAGTCCAGCCCTTGCAATCTCAACTATTGATTTCTATATACCAACTTTCTTTTTAATTGAATCGTATTCAGTTTTACTTACATATTGTGTTCCAATTAGATCCCCTTTTTTATTTAGCCTACTGATTATAAAGTTTGACTGCAACTTTGCCATAACAAGTTTAGGGTCTATAAGAGGAGTACCCTCTACGACATACGAACTTTGGCCATAAATATATGGAATCCACCACCCTTTAGCAGTAACAACACCATCAAGTAAAGCAACAGCTCCCGGAACGCTCTGAATAGCCCTATCAATTGCCGTCTTTATATTAGGAGTACCAGTAGGAATTATTATGATTATATGAACCGTATCTTGGCCTTGTACCCTTGCTGGCCCTCTTTTAAAGTCAGCCCCCCTTGCTAAGTCAATATTTTTGGTTGAAATAATTGTGAAATCCACTAAACGAGTAGCGCAGCCCACAACAGAAACAGATAATAAAACAATAAACGCAAAAAACATAAACTTCTTAGTCATCCAACACCCCCTTTTTCGTTGTAAGAATTCTGAGTTATAACCTACTTCTTTTAAAAATACTGGGACACCATACTTATCATCTGGAATTACGTATTGTGTCCCCGGAATTCCAGTATCCCCGGGATTGCTACTTAAGTACTTTTATTAACTATATCTTCACATTTGGTATTATTCTTAAAAAGAGTCCCTAAAATATTCTCAGTATAATCTTTTTCCAGTATTTTTTGGACAGACTCAACAACTATATCCATCGTGTCTTTTATCAGTTTTTCATCAATCTTTGATGTGATATTTTTTATGTTTTCTAAGAAATTGCCCTTCTTCATTGTTAGTAATGATACCAGTCGATTCCCATGGACTAACAAACCGTAACGTCTTCCCATTTTCTTCGGGAGAGAATCAATTTCTTCCTTCAAAAACTCGTTAATCTTCCGATCCACACGCACACAATTGTATACATAAATTCCATTAACGCTATGATTAAATAACGCTTTATAAATTGGCCCATCGATATTTTCCCAAATTCTACCAATACCTTTTTTCGCCTGAACTGCCAAAGCGGTCCTGCCACTAGCACAAGCCAATGCGATAGTGGCTTCTTGCAAATCAATGGCTTTATCATTTGGTTGAAAAAAATCTGACCGGACAATATTGTATTCAATACCCCCCATAACCAATTCAGTTTTAATTCTCACTTGTTCCGGGTCTTGAGAAACAAAATCACGATTTTCAATTTTATTTTGTCTATTATTAGACTTTGTAACATCATTACCAAAACTGTTTGGAGTGTTCAATAGCGACACGATTCTAACATGTACCCTAACCTTTTCTAAATTCCCCCCACCTTTCTGAAAATATTTACCAATAGTACTAACAGTTTGTGCGCCATTAACAATAGAAGCACTTTTTAGCTTAAAAGTGCCGACATCTCTTGACCCACCACCTACCATAGATTTACTGATATCTTCGGCAATAATAGTAATACCATTATTGTAATACCAAAATCTTTCTGGACTTTCCTCTATAGTTACTTCTATCTCTTGGTTTACATCCGTTGAGCCAAGCACCTGTCTGATATTCTTATAAAAAAGTTTTCGTTCATGTGCCTTCCACCAATTCCCTATTTCAGAAGCTACAACCATACCGTAATATCCTAAAAATGGCTCTTGTATCTTGCCCCACTCGAACAAGCTAACATCCAAATCAATTGGTTGCCCCATATTTGAGGCGAGAGAAGAATAAGTCAATCCTTGATTTAATCTTTCAAATGTTACAGTTTTCTCAGCATCAGGAAGTCCCGTGCTATTCATTTCATCTAGTAAGTCATCAATACCTCTTTTCGCGTGCTCCGCTAGAGAAGGCTTCTCACATGTATCAATCAACGCCAACTTATATCTTACGTCAAAATCAGTTAAAGCTTTCATTATCTCAGGGACTTTCTTCTGCAACTTGACATTGAATCTATCAAAATCGCTATTAAACAAATCTTTAACCCCTTTACAAAACTTTCCAACTTCAGCACTATCAGGCTCACCTTCACCTTTTTGACTCCACTTTGATTGGACAACTAACAACTCCCTATTTTGAGAAGAATAATATACAGCATCAATCCCGTTGTCATCTCCTCCATCAATAACAGAATTTGCGGCATCAATTTCCGTACACTCCCCAAAATGATACACAGCATAAGCCGCAAGGCACCTTGTCAAAACTTTTAATTCCTTTTCGGAATCCTTGGCTGAAAGATCTCTCAAATCCAGATACGGCACAAACATTTTCTTAACCTTATCCGCGATTTGATTAATGTGAATTATGCTCATAGTCCTCTCCTATTTTATTTCTTCACAAAAACTAAATTTTAGGAACATAATTTCCTTTCAGTATCCTTATTCGCCTACATCCTACTAAAAAAACTAGGGCCGTTTCTCTTTATTTTTAATGAATTCAAATCTATAAGAATTTCTCCATACCTATGATTTATTAATCGGTAATCCAAGCCAAGCTAAAGGAAGTTCATTAAATCTATAATGACAATTAACAGTATGTATATAATCTAAAACGTCTTTATACTGTGGTTTCCTGAACCAATCATTTAGCACATAAACATACTCTACTTTTAATCCAAGCGGCGAAACCAGCTTCAAATACTGTTTACGCTTAAAATCGCATGTCTGCAGCTTTTCATCAACGGAACCAGCAACTTGTTGATACTTTACTTCAATAATAAATAATGTTTCGCGAACAATCACCAATAACGCATCATCAGGCAAAAGCATCTTGGAAATCAAATTACTCCAATTAATCTTAGACTCTGATAAAAATTGATAAAAATCGTGCTTCCTAAAGCACCTCGCGACTAAATTGCTTTTAAAAAATACTCCCATCCCTGATTTACCAGATACTTTTTTAACCTCATAGCCAGGAATATTCCCGATAAGTTTCTGAAAATTAACTTTTCTCTCAAAATTCAACCCTGTCAACGTATTTGCCCCGCCTAAGCCACCTGTTTTCATCTCTATTTTCTCCTAAAAACCAGGAATCGTTTACCCCTGGTTATCAAAACTTCTCTGTCGTCAACCTTATAGTCATAACCTAATAATTTCTTCTGTTCCGAGTTTAATATAGTAGTATCAAATAAAACATCTTCGGGAGAAAAATCTTTCTCCATTACTCTCCCTCCATCTTTAATATAACTCTCAGCGATTCTTTTATCATAGGTCCAGCTTGTAATTAACTCATTTTCTCCATTATATTTATTAATTCCTCGATAAAGCTTAATTCGTTCTTTTTTCTTAAATTGAGATAGGAAATTGATTACTTTTTTATTTGGGTATTTGTTCGGGGCATCAAAAGCAGATTTATGAAAGTACCCATCCGTCCAAGAAGAAACAAAGGCTGGAATTTCCTTCTTGGAGGCCGTGTTTTTAATGTTTATCATACAACTCCTTAAGTCTTTTTATTGAAGTTTTTAGATATTCTTCTTCTAATTCTATTCCGATAAACTGCCTCTTCTCTTTTACTGCCGCAACACCGGTAGTAGAACTGCCTGTAAAAGGGTCCAAGACTATATCGCCTGGCTTAGTAGAGGACAATACAATTCTATTCAATAACTCTAATGGTTTCTGTGTGGGGTGCTTACCATAAACTTTTTCTGGAAACCCAGGAGCCTTAATTGACCAAAGACTAAGCATTTGCTTATTATTATTCATCTTTTTCATTAAGTCATAATTGAAATAATGTTTGCTGTCTTTATTCTTTGCAGCCCAAAGAATGGTCTCAGTGGAATGAGTAAAATACCTACAGCTTAAATTTGGCGGGGGATTTACCTTAAACCAGGCAATATCATTTAGTATTTTATACCCTAAACCCTGCATGGCTGAACCCACAGTATAAATTATATGCGATGTTCCGGAAACCCAAATTGTGCCATTAGGCGTTAGGACCCTCTGGCATTCTCGAAGCCATCTTTGGGTAAAGATAAAATCTTCCTCAACTCCTTTTGAGACATCCCACTTGCCCTTATTTACAGAAACCTTCTTTCCGGCATGGCAGGTAAAACCGCCATTCGATAAGAAATATGGCGGGTCAGCGAAAATCATATCAATAGAATTATCTGGAATCTTAGTAAGGACGTCGAAACAATCGCTTTTATACAAAATAACGCTATGTTTTTTATCCTCAAAATATGGGGATTGCGGAATATTTTTCGCTAAACTAAAAATATCTTTTTTGTGTGTGGATCTTTCTTGGGTTACGGTTGGCATTATTATTGTACCCGGCTGAATCTCATTTAATTCTTCTGGCATATTCTACCACCTCTCTGCCTAAACGTCAAATTGTCTATCTATTTAAAATTTCACAACTTTTAACTCCTAACTTTGAACCCTTCAATAGTCCTCTCCTTTCGCTTCGGTGGCTCAAGAAGTTTTTTAATTGCCTCAAAAACAATTATAAATTGTTTGTCGTATTTCTTCTCCATTTCTTCAATTTTACGCTTTAAGCCGATATATGTTAACCCAACTTTCCTTAAATTCAAAAGGCACGCATAATATAGATATTAACCAGCACGGCTTGCTTGCTACGCAAAATACTTGAAAGCATAGCCACGCCTTGCTCGGTAAAAGCATAAGGCGAATAACCGCCTAAATTTCTTAACGAAGGTATCACATTTTGTGATACCAAAATCCTGGCCTCTTGGCTTGTCAATTAGAACATAAAATCATCAGGGAATCTCTCAAGGTTTCTTTTTACTTGTTGCCTCAAGACAATTGGCTTAACACTGTAAAGCAATGCCAGATCTTTGTCCAACATAACCTTCTTACCCCTAAACTGTAATATTCTGCCCTGTACTTCTCTACTAATAACAGATTATCCATGCCTCCTCCTTCTGCTTCAATAGACGTAAAAGGTGGAAAAATCTAACAGATTAATTACCTTTTAATAGCAAAATTACCTGCGAAAGGCCGCGGAAACCGGATTCACGGTGGTAGGACGCGACTTTAGAATTGACCTCCCTCACCTTTTCATAGCCGTAAGTATTGATTAATTCGATGTAAGTTTGGATTTTCTCTAAGTCATTTGGTTCGTTAAGCTGGCCGGAAAGCTCATGGGCTTTTGCGGTAAGATCAGCTCCGTATTTAGAAGATAGGGCGTTAAGCGCTTGCGCGAATTGTCCGGGAGATTGTAAAGGATTAAGGCGGTATCTATTGGCGAGGCGATTCAAGAAACCTCCGGACTCATCAGGCCTTTGCCTATAAACCTCCAGGATATTTTCCTGCTCCAATTCGTCTATGGCGTGGGTAATCGGAGCGCCAGAGATATGGTATATCCGGGTTAAATCTTTATTGCTTCTAAACCAATAGGGATTGCGGCCTGACTCTTGAGCTTCATTAAGAGAAATTAGATACATATATTTTGCCGCAAAGGAAAGTTTATGGTAAAAACCGTAGTCCCAGTAGGCGTCAGGTATAGTAATATAATTCCGGGAAGGGATATATTTCAGGGTAAGCTCTTTACTTAAAAAATTACGCTGAATAAGGCCAAACTTTCCGATTAATTTCCGTAATGGCTGGATGACATTACGATAGTAATTTTCGGTATAACCCAATGCCTTAGCGAATTCTTCGTAGTTGATCTGTATTTGGCTTGAATTCTGGGTTTGCGCTTTTTTTAGCAAATATAAATAGAGATCTAAGGCTTTTTCGGATTGATCGGTAAAAAGCTTGAATAAAAGAGGCTCCGGAGATGAAATTAAAAGGCTGACCGGAAATTTTGGGCCTTGCGGGTTCTCGGGCTGAATGGGTGTGCCGGGGCTTAACCCTATTTTAGAAATATAATCCAGTAATTCCTTTGCCTGGCTGGGGCCTTCGATGAGGGCGGCGAATTCGTAATTATCTTCTAAGGAGGCACGGGTCCAGTTAAAGCTGCCGAGGATGCAGGTTTTAGAGTCAATAACTATGCCTTTGGCATGGAGGACTTTCTGAGGAGTATCAAAGGATACATCGACGCCGGATTGCTTGAGACGCTTGTAAGCGTTGTAATTAATGCTGAATTGGCTGTCATCAAGTATAACCTTTACTGTGAGGCCTCGTTTTTTGGCGCTGATCAGGGATTCTAAAAGGATTGAAGCGGGATTGCCATCTTCCAGAGCCGGGGCGACGTTAATAAGGTACATTGCGGCAAGGATAGATTCTTTTGCCTGCTGGATTGTTCGCAGGGTGGTTGGGAAATATTGGCTGCCGGTTAGGATTTTAGCTTTGGCTATAGGAAGCCAAACCACGGCCCCGTGGCCAGTAGTTTTATCGGCAAAGGCTGGAGGCGCAAAAAGAGTAATTGAGATTAGGCAAAAGAAGATTAAAGATTTCCTAGTCTTCATACATTAGATATTATAGCTTTATTTTGGGAAAATTAAATAGAAGAAATTAATTAAGTTACTCTCAAACAGGAAGAATGGCGCTTGGAAAGCTTTGGGAAAGAGATGCTAATACCTCTACCTAAAGATTGGGCTATCTTTATCAAAGTCTCGATAGTTAAGTTCTTCTCTTCTCCGGTCTCAATCTGAGAAACAAACTGCTGGGAGACGCCTAATTTCTTTGCCAAATCAACTTGTTTAAGATGCCTGTCCTGCCTTAGTTCAGCAATCTTCTGCGCTAAAGCAACCTTAGCACATTCAAATTCATAGAGCCGCTTGAATTCTTTATCTTTGAGTTTCTCTCTTAAATCAATACCAACATTCTCTAATCGGACCTTTTTCATGTTAATCACCTCACAATTCCAGCTTTTCTATATTCATCCCGCAAGCTTCTGTTTCAATTTTCCTTTTTATACATAATCGTAAATCATTTTCCGGTACTGTTTTAACGTGTTTTTTTATCGCATGGACCAGCACTGCACTATCACGGAAATAAAAAAAGTAGAAAATCCTGTTATCCTTAGGCCGCAATTCGTATATCCCATCCCCCAGGTAATCTGCCATAGGCCTTCGCAGATTATTCCCCTGTTTCTTCAATTCCGTAATATAGGCGTGTGCTTTTGCCTGTTCCTTTCGCGTTAAAGAATATATAAATTCCTTAACCGGCTTAACGCCATCTTTATCTACAAAATAATATACCTCTTTTAGTCGATTACAGTCCATTTGAAGTATACAAGATATAACTTGTAATGTCAAGTGTTTATTTTTTCAAGGTTGATTCGGGCTTCTACTACAATAGACGTAAGAGGCGGGAAAATCTAACTAGAATTATTTAGATGATCTTGCGGGAATATGGCAAGTTGGCTTTATGCCTTTCTTCTGGAAATACTCCTGGTGATATTCTTCGGCCTTATAGAATTCTCCGGCGGGGGCAATTTCCGTCGCAATCGGCTTATTGAATTTTTTCGAATCCTGGAGTTTTTTCTTAAAAGCTAACGCTGACTTTTCCTGCTCCGGAGTATAATAAAAAATTACCGAGCGATATTGCGAGCCAACGTCCGGCCCTTGACAGTTAACCGTAGTCGGATCATGAATGCTAAAGAAAAGATCTAAAAGATAATCATAGGTGACTTTATCCGGATCGTATTCAATCAGCACTGTTTCGGCATGCCCGGTTTTATCCGTGCAAACCTCTTCGTAGGTAGGATTTTTTGTTCTGCCGCCCATATAGCCCGCGGCAGTGGAAATAACTCCGGCAACCTCCTGAAACGCGGCTTCCACTCCCCAGAAACAACCCGCGGCAAAGGCGGCTTTCTCCGGTACGGATAATTCCACTAATTTCAAGGCTACGGAATTAATACAATAACGCTTTCCTGTAGGAGGCGGCCCGTCATTAAAAACATGGCCCAGATGCGCATCGCAGCGCGCGCATAAAATTTCAGTCCTCTCCATGCCCAAGCTATTATCAGTTTCCAGCCTGACATTTAATTCGGATACCGGTTCCCAGAAGCTTGGCCAGCCGGTACCTGATTCAAATTTATCGTGGTATCTGAATAAATCCGTTCCACATCCGACGCATTGATAAATTCCGCTTTTGCCCTTAGGCGGTAATGGGCATTTTACCGAAAAAGGCTGTTCAGTGCCTTTTAGCCGCATTACGCGGAATTGCTCGGGAGTAAGGATTTTCTTCCACTGCTCATCACTCTTGATCACTTTTTTTACTTCAATGACCTTACCGGTTTTCGCGTCGAATATTTTAATCTTATCCTGAGCTGCCATAGCGCCTCCTGATAAAAAAAGAATTAATAGGATAATCCCTAAAACGGTTTTTTTAATCATCTTTACCCATCATCTTAATCAGATTCCCACCAAACTCCACTAAATCTCCCAAGCGAAGTTTCCGGCGAACACGGGATTCGACTTGGCCGTTAACTTTAACTAAGCCCGCCTGGATCTGCTGTTTGGCTTCGGCGCCGCTTGAAACAAGCTTGGCCGCCTTGAGCAGGTTATCCAGTTCAATAAATCCGGAGTGCAGTTCAAATTCCATTATTTATTCAAGATCAAGGCCGACTGCCATAAGAAAACCCCTGGCTCTTTCGGCCAGCTTATAAGGAGAGACAATATTCCAAAATGGCTGTTAAGGAGATTATTTCAGATCACCGCTTACATCAATAATGTTTTGGGGCGTATTATCATCGATTGGAATTGATTTTTCCAATTTATCTAGAGATAAATCAAAACGCTTCAAATCAACTTTTTTTAGATTAGGGTTCTCGTAAGTCTTGTAATAAAGGACCAGATTGGTCAAATCCTTAATCACCACCCATTCTGCGTTACCTTCAAGCGTAACAAGAAGTTCCGGATTTTCTTTGATTGCCCCTTTGGGGATATCCACGATATTTAGAATATGCTGCGCCAAGTTGACCGCTTGATCGGAATTTTCAGGCGGTATCGCAGCATCGATGCTAATGGCCAGGCGGACAAAGCGCGACGGAGGCGTCCAATCCCCGGGCAAACCAAGCAACCCGCTGCCAACGCCGGCCGGCTCAAATTTAAAACCGTTAAGCATCTTATCCTTTTTATCATGCGCATCCAGATTAATATAATTACTCAAATTTTGAAGCTGCCAGGGAAAATTCGGCCGGTTAGTCATAACCCCCAGCGGATTATCATAAACCTTTACTTGCCCATCAATAAATTCAATGACTAAATTCTTTCCGGAAGAATCATGCAAAGCAACATGCATGTATACTTCGCCGTTAGCTTCTCTTAAGTTCATTCCGGTAACATCGACTTTAAGCAAAGCCTTCTTTGTTTCATCAACATCAGCAAAATTTCCTAAGATCCAGGAGCCGAAATCGCTGATGGTGACGAATTTACCGGGTTCAGGCGGCTGATACTTTGCGCCGGTAAACATCAACGCATCAAAAGCAAGTCCCTTTTCGTTAAAGCCTTCCACATAAGTATTTTTCGCCCGGAAAGCGTCAACCCCTAAGAAACCATATTTATTTTTCCAGCTGATCCCTTTTACCCCCTTATCATTGATGCTGGTAAACTGCCTGCCGCGGGGAACAATTACTACGCTCGAGTGCAGGTCAACGGGAAATTCCATGGAACGGCCAATCACAACACTGCCATCTTTGGCTTTAATCTGGAAATCACTGCAGGCAAAAGACAACTCAACCGCTAAGCCCAGAAAAAAAACAAATACGGCTAAAACTATTAATGCATGTTTTTTTGGCATATTCATCCCTCTCCCAGTCTAACTAAACAGAAATGATTAACAGGCTTAATAAGAAGCTAATAATGCTAAAAAGAATATAACCCCAAAAAGCAGTCCAGAAACCGGTAATCACAAAGCCTTTAACGATTTTAGATACGAGATAAAAAAGGGCACCGTTGATAAAAAAAGTCAGCGCTCCCAAGGTAAGGATATTAATCGGCAGGGTAATCAGGATAATCAGCGGCCTTAGGAAGGCATTAATAATTCCCAATACCAGGGCAATTACCAGCACAGTCGCGGTATTTGAAACCTCTATACCTTTTACAATGTTGGCGACGATGAAAATCGACAACGCGTTAATTCCCCATCTCATCAGGAAATCCATAATTTGGCCTCCCTATTATTTAACCGTTGTTTCTTAAAAAGACCAGTTTGCTAAAATCATAAAAACCATGGGGTCTTCATTTCCATTGTAGTTACCAACGCCAAATTGCATACCATTAAGGGAATCAGTGCCGTTTATGAGGCCTATCTGAACGCCATTTACATTTTTCGCGTAATTATATAAAGCTAATTGAAAACCTGTCATGATGCCGCCAACGTAGTTAACAGCCCCGGACTGAAAGCCTGAGAAATCACTTTTAGCTATATTTACAAACCCGTCCTGCCAGCCAACAAAAGAGCCATTTGCATAATTAAGCGCGCCGCCTTGATAGCCGTGAAAAAAACCTTCATTCCAATTCACAATACCTAGCTGAACACCGGTCGTATCGCCGCTAACAACATTTACCGCACCAAGATCTAAACCAACTGAACGTTGGCCCGCATAATTAAGAATGCCGCCCTTAAAACCAAAAGATAAACCATCGGCCCAGTTGACTATCCCCAAACTAACGCCTTTCATGTCACGACTGGTTTTAGCCCATCCCGCACCCAAGGTAACACCGGAAACATCCTTATTGTCGGTATAAAATAAATTCAATCTGAGGCCTGTAATAGAATCTTTTTCCGGGAATAATTGTACCGGGCTCCATAACGCAAGCTGAATCGGCTTTGTCCCTTCTGCGGAAACCAGGTTTGTCACACAGCAAAGAAAAACCAAACAAATCCCTAAAATCTTCTTAAGCATGCTCCCTCCTTTTCAATAAATTCATAATGCAGCTAACGGTGGGAAAGTTTCTTTTTCAACCACACATTGTAGCCATAATCCAAGAAATCTGCTTTATCTTCAACAGGGATATCTTTAAATTTTAGACCTACTTCACATTGACCTTCGGAATGCCTTACCCAAACTACAGCGGCATTGACAAAAATCCGATGATTATAATCCGGCCTATTAATAAATACCTGGATATCAGACTTGTCTTCAAAAACAGGCGTGTCTAGGATAACCTTCATTCCTTTACGGGAAAAATCCAGCACCTTTCCGGATACCCCCTGGCCGCTAATCTTGCTCAGGGAAAGATTTAACAAAAACCTTCGCACCTCTCTTCTCTCAATACCCATGGGCATATTATAACATCATAACCTATCCTTACAATATAATTTGGAAACATTCCCGCCTATTTTTCTTAAAATAAAAACCGCGATATATGATCCCTCCGTAATTAATGCGGCGACACCCAGCGGCTCAAGCCAGGCATCGGGCTCAGCAGGAATTAAAGGCAGCCCCAGTGTGCGGCTTATAACATAACAAATAAATGACACTGCTGCTATAAATAACCCCAAGTTCCATCCCCAGCGCTTATTGCGGATAATTCCATACGCAGCAACCAAAGAGCCTAAAGCATTGGCATAAAATAACCAGCCTTTATAGGCTGCCTCCTTGAAACTATCCGGGCTATCAAAAGCATGGATAAAACCAATAATTATAATCAGGATAACCCCAAACCATAAAAAAATCTTCGCGGCTCTTGACATAAACTAATTTATATCCCTTTGCTGCATAATGCCCTGCGCGCTGACTGCCGGGCGGATAACTGCACTTGCGCCATACCGCTTTGTGTCCCCTAGCGCCTGCGCCAAATCTTTAGCAACAACTAAAGAATTGCCCGTTGCGGAAAAGTAATAAATGGCTGTTGACATAATTTTACCTCCCCGTTTTATTTACGTTCTTTTACAAAAAGCGGCAGCGATGCTTTTTGTTGGCCATCTATAGCTAAGTCAATTGAATATTCGCCGAGCCTATCCAGTTTTAATCCCTGTATATTGAGAATTAAATTCGCCGGGCCGGAACCTTGATCTTCGGAAAAATTCATTGTTATCGCGCCTTGAGCGGGAGGAATAACGTTTTTTCCGTCGGCATCAATAAAATGCACTACAAATTTATGCTCTCCCCTTTCAATTCTCTCGAATCGCGTCCTCAAAGCAATGGTGCATTGGGAATGTACTGCCGGGATTTTTGTTACCCAAACCGTATCAAATGCCCCAAGCATGCTAAGTTTCCCTAAATCCGCGGTTGCCGCGTCACACAGGGCAAAAATTTCTATTTGCATCTTAACCTCCCCTTCCCGGATTATTTATAAGCCTGCATTGTTTCGATAACACGCTGGCTTACACCCTGGTTCTTTAGATAGCCAAGATCATCCGCAGTTAGAGAATATTTTGGATTTGCGGCTTTGATTTTAGCTATAATGTCATCGCTGGATACTCCCTGCTTAGTCCAATCAACTATCTGCTGCAGGGTAATTTGGGTGGAGGCCTGCGCTTGAGTTCCCTGGACAGGTTTTTTAATCTGTGCTCCGACTACTGCTCCTGTGCCCGCGCCTATCGCGCCGCCTATCGCAGCCCCTTGCAGAGGATGCCCGCTCTGATAGCCAATAATCCCTCCGGCAATTGCGCCAACAGTCCCCCCGATACCCGCTCCTTCAGCCACCCTTGTTTTATTGCTTTCGCACCCGCTAATAATAAAAACAAATACCAAAACAGCTGATAAATAAAACGCTTTTTTCACTTGTTACCTCCTTTTTTTAATATTCTTTTAACATGATGTTTAACTTCAAAAATTTCAATCGCCTCAAGGACCAAAAGAAGCGCCAGGAATAGCAATACAGCTCCGATAAAACCGATTAAACTTAGCTTGTATTGGATGATGACCAGGAGTAATGCCCATAAAGTCATTATCAGCATAAAGATCATCGGAACAACTACAAACCAAATCTTCTTCTCTTTTTTCTTAAGCCATACTGCCACGACCATGAGCACCAGGCCTGCCAGCAGTTGGTTGGTCGCGCCGAAAACCGGCCAGATAATTTTCCAGGCAGGGACAATATTGCCGCCGGGATCTTTGATATTAATCATCAAAAATACCGCGGGCAGGAGCAAGGTAACCGCTGTTGCCAAATACCTGGTATGTTTTCCTTCCATATTGAATAATTCCTGAAAGATATAACGGGCAAGCCGGGTTGCGGTATCAAGTGTAGTCAAAATAAAAGCGGACAAGGCCAATAACCCAAAAGAAGCGCCGAATTTTTCAGGGATCCCAAAGACGGATAAAAATTTAGCCATGCCGGCTCCATAGATTGCTAAAGGAGCTTGCGCTGCTAAGGGGTTATTTCTGCCGATGACCATTACCGTGCATAAGGCAATTACAGCTACCAGCCCTTCAACCAGCATAGCGCCATAGCCGATAGGCAAAGAATCAGTTTCTTTTTTTAGCTGCTTAGATGATGTGCCGCTGGCAACAATAGCATGAAAACCGCTGATCGCCCCGCAGGCAACCGTCACAAACAACATGGGAAACATTGGGCCCGCATCTTTAGCGTTCCAGGTGATAAACGCCGGATAATTAAGCGGCAGAGCGCCTAAAAGAATGCCAAAAAATCCGGCGAGCACAGAGCCGTAAAGAAGAAAACTGCATAAATAATCCCGGGGTTGCAACAATATCCAAACCGGAGTAACGGACGCGATAAAACAATAGATGATCAATACAATGTCCCAGAACTTGGCCTTATCTCCAAAAATTTCCGGAATATTGTTTAAGGGTATCTTTTGGCCCAGCCAGATAAAGAAGAATAGCAACGGCACAAATATTATAGACGCCCATTTTAACGGCATCTTTAGCCGGTATAAAGAAACTCCAAAACCTACGGCCAACAACATAAAGAGCAGCGAAGAAGTAGCCACTCCCCCATCAAGTTTAAAGGTACTGGCAGTCAGATCCGTAAAGACAGTCAGGACATATACCAGAGAGAGCCAGATAAACGCAAGCATAAGATGATAGGCGCGCTTGGACATGTAGGTATTGGCAATTTCAGCAATTGAGCGGCCGCGGTTCCGGATAGAAATTACCAGGCTTGAGAAATCATGAATACCGCCGATAAAGATAGAGCCGATTAAAACCCAAACCCATACCGGCCCCCAGCCAAAAGCAATTCCGGCAATGATCGGCCCCAGGATCGGCCCGGCGCCGGCGATGGATGAAAAATGATGGCCAAATAAAACCGGCATAGGCGCAGGCACATAATCTATGCCGTCATACATATGATGCGAAGGCGGGTGGTTTTTATTATTCAGTTCGAAATGCTTCTTGAGGAAATTACCATATTTTAGATAAGCCAGTATGAATAAAACACAGGCCAATAAGAAGATTGCAGTAAGCATATCCTTGCCCCCTTGTAAACAGCCCAGAATAAGGTATACTTATATTGGAGGGTGGGTAGAAGGAAGTGATGAAGCAGCCACCCGTCCACGCAAGAGTGGGGCTGAAGCTTAGAAACGACCTCAACTCTTGCACTTTTTTACTCTTTTTTCCTTTCCATTTCCTTTGTTATTTCACTAGCTGTTAAGTATATTTTTTCTTCCCGGGTCACTAATTTATAAAAAGGGCATTCAACACAAGCCCCAAACTTCTCTATGAAAGTGCCATGAACTTTCCCCTCACAAAAAGTCCCTGCGATCACCCAGCAGCACCTGCCGGCATTCTTGCCGCCATGAATTCCCGCTGTTTTTGTTTCAACAGCAGCGGGACAAGCGCCTAATTTTTCTGTATTTTTACCGTCCGATTCTCTCCCGCACTTCATAAATTCCCAGCAATTTTGCTTTTTCACGGCAACTCCTGTTTTCTCCCCTCCAAGGCGTTAATAAACCTCTCAACTGCAGCACCGATTGCTTTAAAATCCCTCTTTAGCAGCCAATCTTTTCTAAAAATACTTGCGCCAAAGGTTGCCGCGCTTGCGCCGCAGGAAAAATAATCTTTTAAATTTTCAGGCGTTACGCCGCCGCAAGCCAGCAGTTCAATTTTACTAAAAGGCCCCTTAACCTGCCGAAAATATTCAGGCCCGAAACATTGCGCCGGAAAAACTTTAACCATAGCCGCGCCTTGTTCCCAGGCTTGATAAATCTCTCCCGGCGTAAGCGCTCCGGGAAATACGGGAATTTTATTTTTTACGCAATATTTTACAATATCTCTAATCAAAACCGGCATTACGATAAAACTGGCGCCGCTTTTTAAGGCAATTTTTAAATCCTGCATCGTAAGCACTGTCCCTGCGCCTAAAGTCAGGCGGCCATGGGAAGCTTGTCCAGCATTTTTAATTAAACCGGCTGCGCCTTCGGTATTCATAGTTATCTCCAAAGTCTCAAGGCCGGCAGAAATTACCGTCTCAACCAGGGGTTCAATTATCCCAGGTTCTATCCCCCGCAAAATTCCGAGTATCGGCTTTTTCTTAAAATTTGCTACATCCATTTTATTCCCCGACCTCACCAACCAGCTTTTCGTAGAACTCGCGGTAATTTTCTTTTTTGTCGCTCTCGCGCAAAGCAATTGCCGAGCGCGGATGCTCATCCAGAATCCCGGTTATCGCGTAGGGAATAAAATACCCCCATTCTATTTTTTTCTGCAGAGGGACAAACTCCTTGGAAATCACATCAAGGATCGGACGGATATCATACTTGGGGTTCTTCAGGAATCCTAAAATCAACTCGGTAGGGCAATTCCCCGCCGCCCGGCCCAAGCCAAAAATTGTAGTATCCACATAATTTGCTTCATGGATAATTGCCTCAATGGTATTTGAAAAAGCAAGCTGCTGATTATTATGCGCATGCATCCCGACTTCTTTGGTTTTTAAAATACTTTTTGCCTTCTTAATCAGAAACTCGGTTGTCTCCTGATAAAGTGAGCCAAAACTGTCAACGATATTAATTATCTTTGCCTTACATTCATCCTCCAGCTGCTTGAGGCATTCTGTTAATTCATTATCCAAAGCGCGCGATATAGCCATGATGTTTACCGCGGTTTCATAACCTTTATCGCTGAAATGATTGGCCAAAAATATCGCTTTATCCACATCTTTAACATAAGTGGCAACCCTGATCATACCTACCGGGCTGTCTTTTTTTGGCAAAACATCATCAATATCTACCCTATCCACATCCACCATAACTGAAATCCTTGTCTTAGATTCAATGCCCTCGATTACCTTATCTATATCCTGGTCATCGCAGAATTTCCATTTCCCGTATTCTTTCGGATTAAAAAGCCGCCTGGAATTCTTATAGCCGATCTCCATATAATCTATCCCCGCCTCAGAAAGCGCCTTATAAACCTCGCGCACAAAACGCGGGTCAAAATCATGGTTATTCATTAACCCGCCGTCCCTGATCGTGCAATCCAAAACCTTAATCTTTTCCCTGAACATTAATCCTCCCTTTAAACTATCCTATTTTTTACGCTGTTCAATCTCGCTATGGAGCTGTTTACTGATAATTCTTTCTGTTTCTGCCTTTGTGTTTGCAAGCTTGATAAGTTCATCCTGTATCTTTATACGTTCAGCAGTTTCTTTCTTCAATTCCTTCCATCTACGCCATGAAAAAACAGCAAAACCAATGCTTAAGGTCAAAAGCCCGGTGATAATTTCATCCACGTAGGTTATTAAACGGGGGTATTTTCTAAATAAATCCAAAAGAAATACAAATACATTGAAAAAATAAGAAAGTATAAATACAAGAATGAAGATGGCGGCAATTATAACCAAATCCTTATGCGCAGTTGTAGTCCGTATTGTTTTGTTCATTTTATCAGCCAATCTTTTTAAGAAGCCATGCCATATTTTTTCCTAATATGCTCATCGTGTTTATGCCTTCTTCGTCTTTTTCCACCTCTCCTATTTGACGGCCAACCCCTATATTCCAATATAGTGAGCCTA
>JAHFFR010000003.1:27825-31073 GCA_023247825.1 Candidatus Omnitrophota bacterium | reverse complement strand
ATCTTTTTAAGAAGCCATGCCATATTTTTTCCTAATATGCTCATCGTGTTTATGCCTTCTTCGTCTTTTTCCACCTCTCCTATTTGACGGCCAACCCCTATATTCCAATATAGTGAGCCTACGATAACCATCTCCCCTATCGTAAAGAAATGGTTTATCGTATCGAAGGCGTGAATTGCCCCGGCGCGCCTGACCGCGATAACCGCTGCGCCGATTTTACGCATCAGCATATTGTCATTGGCCCTGGCGACCATACCTGCGCGTTCAATCAAGGCTTTTGCGTTCGCCGTGCAATCGGCAAAATATGTCGGAGAACCGATAATAATCCCGTCAGCCTGGATCATCTTTTCGATATACTTGTTAACTGAATCGATAGTTACGGCGCATTTTTTGTCTTTTCTTTCAAAGCATTTACCGCAGGCAGCGCATCCATGGATATTCTCTCCGGCAAGCTGGATAAGTTCGGCCTTAATCCCTTCCTTCTCTAATTCGTCAAAAACTCTTTTTATAAGAATCGCGGTATTGCCGTCCCGGCGGCTGCTGGCGTTAAATGCTACGACTTTCATTTTTAAGCCCCCCTATTTATACAAATGCTGGCGCTGCTCTTTGATTTGCCCGCTCGCCAGATATTCATCAAAGGTCGTGCTGATGCGGTCAATGTAACCCCTGGGAGTAATCTCAATGATGCGGTTTGCTACGGTCTGAACCAATTCATGGTCGTGGGAAGAAAATAAGATTGTTCCCTGGAATTTAGCCAGGCCGCGGTTTAGGGCGGTAATCGATTCCAGGTCAAGGTGATTGGTCGGTTCATCTAAAATAAGCACGTTAGGCTGAGTGGCCATCATCCGCGTAAACATACAACGGGCTTTTTCCCCTCCGGATAAAACATTCACCGGCTTAAGGGCCTCCTCGCCTGAAAAAAGCATGCGGCCTAAAAAAGCCCGGATAAACTCTTCTTCGGTATTAGGCGAATACTGCCTTAGCCAATCGGCTATATTTAATTGGGAGTTGAAAAAAGCGGAATTATCTTTAGGGTAATAGGCCCGGCGGGTTGAAACACCCCACTTAAAAGTCCCGCTATCGGCTTTAGATTCACCCATAAGGATTCCAAAAAGCACTGTCTTAGAAAGGTCGTTCGGCCCGACAAAAGCGACTTTATCATTTTTGTGGATGGTAAGATTCAGCCGCTCAAACATTACCTCGCCATCAACCTTCTTGAATAAATTGCTTATGCTCAAAAGGTCGTTACCGGCTTCCCTCTCCTGTTCAAAATTAATGTAAGGATATTTGCGCGAGGAAGGCTCGATATCTTCGATAGTCAGTTTCTCAAGGATTTTTTTACGGCTGGTAGCCTGGCGCGATTTGGAAGCGTTGTTGGCAAACCGCATGATAAAATCTTTTAAGTCTTTGCGCTTTTCCTCTATCTTTTTATTACTTTCGCTGCGCTGGCGCGCGGCGAGCTGGCTTGCTTCCGACCAAAAAGTATAGTTACCCGCGTAAAGATGGATCTTGGAAAAATCAATATCGGCGATATGCGTGCAGACCTTATCCAAAAAATGGCGGTCGTGCGAAACTACAATGGCAATATTCTGGAAATCACAAAGAAACTCTTCAAGCCACATACTGGATTCGGTATCCAGATGATTAGTGGGTTCATCAAGAAGCAAAATATCCGGATTCCCGAATAATGCCTGCGCCAGTAAAACCCGGAATTTCTGCCCGGCTTCCAACTGGCTCATCAGCGCTGTGTGTAATGGCTCTTCAATGCCGAGATCGCTCAGAAGCTTGCCGGCGTCGCTCTCGGCGTTCCAACCGCCCAATTCGTTAAATTCTTCCTCGAGTTTTGAAGCATGCATCCCGTCTTCATCGGTAAACGGGGTCTTGGAATAAATAGCGTCTTTCTCAGTAATAATCTCGTAAAGCCTCTTATGGCCCATTATAACCGTCGTAAGGGCCGGATATTGATCAAAAGCAAACTGATCCTGCTTTAAAACTGAAATACGCTTTCCGGCGGATATGGTAACCTCTCCGGTAGTTGATTCAATCTCTCCTGAAAGAATTTTTAAAAAGGTTGATTTACCGGAGCCATTGGCGCCGATTAAGCCATAGCAATTCCCGGGAGAAAAAACAAGGTTGACTCCGGAAAAAAGTTTACGCTGGCCAAATTGTAACGATAGGTTATTTACAGTAATCATGAATTAAAAATAAAGGGGCGGGAGGTTGATAGTTTTAGAAATAATATATGCCCTTCCAATAATCCGTATACTCAGCTTCGGATACCTTTTCATCCTTATTTTTGTCCATCTGTTTAAAATATTCGCTGAACTGGGAACCAGCCTCTTCTTTAGTAATCTTGCCATTTTTATCCTTGTCGGCACTGGCGAACATCTTTGTTTTATCAGCTGCCAGCTCCCCTGAATCAATGGCCCCATTGCTATCTTTATCTAACTCTTCAAATTTTTTGGCCTGGTACGCCTGTATTTCATCAGAAGTGACAAAACCATCTTTATTAATATCCATCTCCTGGAACTCAGGCTTAATTACCTCCAGATCAGCCGCCTGGGCAAGAACAAAAAAAGAACCAAACAAAACGGCACAAAAAAATAAAGCCGTAATCTTAGATAAATTCAACATCATTCACTCCTTTCACTCCTGCTTCTTTTTATATAAACCAGTTAACTGGGCCTTATCTAATATATGCCCCTGCATTTCCCTCTCTAAATCCGTTTTGCTTAAACCCTCACCCAAACCAAGCATCTTATCAAGGGCATAAATTTTAAAAAAATAACGGTGCGTCCCGGTAGGCGGACATGGACTTACATAGCTGATATCTCCGGAAGTATTGGCACCTTCAATCCCGGGAATGTTATTTTCTTTAATATTATTTGTAATAGGTATGTCATAAACAACCCAATGCACATAAGTACCCATTGGCGCATCAGGATCATCAACTATTAACGCCAGGCTCTTGGCTTCTTTTGGAATATCTTCAATGATTAATGCCGGATTTACGCCTTCACCTTGACAGGAAAATTTTAGCGGGATTAATTTATTATTTTCAAAATCCGGACTGGATAATTTCATAGCTAAGGCTCCTTCTAAATTAACGCCAAGAAATAATATTATAAGAAAAATTAGAAAATATTTTTTATACATATACACATAAGACCCCATTTCCCGTTTAGCTGCGAAACAGTTTCGACTGCAACCGGGAAACAGGGTCGTAATATTTATTTTATCTTTTGCCG
>JAHFFR010000003.1:1761-27725 GCA_023247825.1 Candidatus Omnitrophota bacterium | reverse complement strand
AGAAAAATTAGAAAATATTTTTTATACATATACACATAAGACCCCATTTCCCGTTTAGCTGCGAAACAGTTTCGACTGCAACCGGGAAACAGGGTCGTAATATTTATTTTATCTTTTGCCGCCACCGCGAGGAACACCTTGAGGCCGTCCTTGGCCACCACCCTGTCCTTGATTCATTCTCGGTCCTCTGTCAGGACTTACACCGGGCCCGCCTTGTGGACCGGGGCGATTCTCCCAGTTAGTTCCTTGACCACCACGTGGACCAGGAGGATTATTATCGCGATCCATCATCGGCCTTCGATCAGGACTTGCTCCAGGCCCGCCTAGCGGTCCGGGTTTATTTTCCCAATTAGTACCTGCTCCGCCTTTAGGCCCTGGTGGATTATTGTCTCTATCCATCATTGGCTTGTGATCCGGACTCGTACCAGACCCGCCTTTAGGCCCTGGAGGATTTTCCCAATTAGTTCCGGGTCCACCCACAGGACCAGGTGGATTATTATCCATATCTCTCTTAGGAGGAAACCCTGCTTCTTGCCGTGCTTCTTGAGCATCATTTTTAAAATCCTGCATATCAATTTTTATATTTTCTTTATCCTGCTGCATCTGCCGAACATTTTCCTGATGCATGGCTCTAAGCTGCTCTCTTAATTTCTGAGCAGTTTCGCGATCACCTGATTGCATTGCTGCATGAATCTGTTCCTTTAATTGCTTTTCTTCAGATCTTGCTACCTGAACATTTTGTTTTATCTGATCGCGCTGCTCTTTAATTTCCTGCCGCTGCGAACTTAACTGCTGTTTCCAATTAGTACCAGTAGATCCCTGCTGAACAGTAACAGAAGATGTACCCTCTTCAGCGCTAACTATACAAACTCCAATCAGAAAAAAACAAAAAACCATACAACTAAATACTAAAAACTTTTTTCTCATCTATTCCTCCTCCTTTATTTTGCTTTACCTTGATTTGTAACCGCAGCAATAGCTTTTTTTACTGCTTCCGGATCTCCCAGGTAATAACTTTTAACCGGTTTTAAATTATCTTCAAGCTCATAAACCAGAGGAATGCCCGTAGGAATATTTAAATTTACAATTTTATCTTCTGAGATATTATCAAGGTACTTAACCAGGGCGCGCAGGGAATTTCCGTGCGCGGCGATTATTACCCGCCCGCCGCTCTTTACGCAAGGCGCAATTGTTTTATGCCAGTAAGGGAGAAACCTGGCAACAGTATCTTTTAAGCATTCAGTAAGCGGTAATTCTTTGGATTTAAGATCTTTGTAACGCGGGTCATTTCCCGGATAACGCGGGTCATTTTTCTCAAGCGCCATCGGAGGAATATCGTAACTTCTCCTCCAGATTAAAACCTGCTCTTCCCCGTATTTTGCCGCGGTTTCAGACTTATTTAATCCCTGCAATGCCCCATAATGCCTTTCATTCAGCCGCCAGGAATTATACACCGGTATCCACATTAAATCCATCTCATCCAAAGCAATCCAAAGCGTGCGGATTGCCCTTTTTAACACCGAGGTATAGGCACAATCAAATACAAAACCTTCTTTTTTAAGCAGTTCTCCGGCTTTATGCGCTTCCTGGGCCCCTTTTTCAGATAAATCAACATCGGTCCAGCCGGTAAAACGGTTCTCCTTATTCCAGGCGCTTTCTCCATGCCTTAATAAAACGATTTTCTTCATCAAAACCTCCATCAGCTGTTTAATTTAAGTTTATTTTAACTCTGAAAAGCATTTTTAGCAAGCCAAATAAATCTTGTATTGCTAAATAGTTTTGCTAAAATACAGTTTGAAAGGAGGCCTGTATGAAGAAAATTAGTTTTATTGTTTTAGTGCTGTTTGTTGCGGTAATGCTTTATGGCTGCGCTACTCCATATCCCTTGGGAATGATCTACACTGAAGTCAAAGCCCCTGTAGGCGCTGGTGAGGGCGGAGTATCTTACAGCAAAGTAGGGACATCTAAGGCTACGTCGGTTTTAGGTTTAGTTGCAACCGGTGATTGCAGTATTAAGGCAGCTGCCGCAAATGGCGGGATCAAAACTATCAAATATGTTGACTACGACGCCAAGAATATCCTGGGCGTCTACGGCGAATATACCACTACTGTTTACGGAGATTAATAACCTCTAAACAGGTAGTAAATAATAAGGCCGGTATCTAAAAAGATGCCGGCCTTATTTTGTTTCTTCGGGAGTTAATCCTGATTACAAACAGAGTTATTAGATAACAGAGTGTGCCTAAAAATAAGCCGATAATTAGATAACCGGTAAAAACAGGCAAGAGCACATCTAAGAAAGAAAGCTTAAATAATTTCGCCCAACTAAAATCCCTGGATAAAACCTGAGCTTGCTGCTGCACCTTTTGCCAATCCACCTTAAGGACAAGAGATCCGGCTTTTATTGCCAGTATAAAAGTCGCTAAACTAAGCCAGGTATTTGTAAACATGCTGCCGAATAATGCCGCGGCGCGGTTGGCCCTAAAAACAAAAGCCATAAATAATGCCGCAATCGGGCCAGTCCCCGGTATAAGTCCGGCAAATACCCCCAAACCAACACCCAAGGCAACCTTTTGCGGCGTATCATTGATCTTAAAAAGTTTAGCAAATAAAAAAAAGATAATTTTCTTAAATAGCATAGCTTAATTGGTGACAGCGGCTATTTATTTTATTTAAAATAAATAGCCTCTGTCCCCTAAACAGGTTTGATATTTACTCCGGCAAACCTTTCCTGGCCGTAAGATTCCTGAATCCAGCCGTTAAGCAGATGATATCGCTCCAAAATTTGCCTGGCCTCTTCATATTCCTCTGCTTTCAGGCGGCGGTTAATCTTAAGATTACCCGAAGCTTTATAATAAGGTAAATACTGGCTCATTAAACTTATATAAGTATCCTCGGATAATTTCCCGGCAATAAATTTCATTACATTTTCTGTCCCTGAACATCGATTAGGCAAAACTAAATGCCTGATAATTAACCCCCTCCTGATTAGGCCACTATCATCAAACTTAGCTGTCCCTACCTGCCTGTGCATCTCGACAAGCGCTTCCTGGTTGAACTTCACATAGTCCGCAGCGCCGGATAATTCTTTGGAAATCAAATTATCGCCATAACGGCTATCTGCAAGATATATATCAACTATGCCATCAAGTAATTTAATAATTTGCGCCAGTTCATAACCGCTGGTGTTATAAACCAGGGGTATTTTTAGCCCTCCGGCAATGGCCAGTTCCAGGCTTTTAAGTATCTGCGGCAAAACATGCGTAGGCGTAACCAGATTAATATTGTGGCAGCCCCCTGCCTGCAGCTTTAACATTATTTGCGCCAATTCCTCAAAAGAATATTGCCTACCCTTCCCCAGCTGGCTGAATTCATAGTTCTGGCAATAAATACAGCTCATATTGCAATGGCTAAAGAATATTGTTCCGCTTCCCTTGTCCCCGGAGACAGGCGGCTCTTCCCCGTGATGGCACATAAAACTGTACACTTCAGGAAGCTTGCCTGTTTTACAAAAACCAACCTTATTTGCCAGACGGTTAACTTTACAGAGGCGCGGGCAAATCCGGCAAGACTCAAGAGAAGAAAACAGCCGATCAGCTATTTTTTTCAATTGGCCGACTTTATACGACTTGAGATATGACGGATAAATTGACATGTAATTACTGGTTTAAGGCGGCAATCTCTTTTTCTGCCTGCTTAATCCGCTCATCGATGGGCGGATGCGAACTCAAGAAAACTAAATTAAGAGAAGTGTTTTTGCCTTCATTTTTAAGTTTCTGAAAAAAAGTTACCATGCCGTGAGGATTAAAACCGGCTGCCTTTGCGTATTTAACTCCTAATTTATCCGCCAGATATTCATCTTTACGGCTATAGCCTAAAACTATCACATTAAAAACTACATCTACAGCCTGCAAAACCTGCCCCTGGCCGCTTGCCCCTAAAGCGATCGAACTGATTAACTGATACCCCAAAACCGCCTGCAGCCGTTTTACGCTATGGCGGGCGGCAATATGGCCCACTTCATGGCCAAGGACAGCGGCCAATTCATCATCATTGGCCGCCTCCATCAAACCGCTGTTGACATAGACAGTGCCTCCGGGTATGGCAAAGGCATTAAACTCTTTTTCTTTAACTATATTAAAATGATAAGCAATGTCCTTGCGATCGCTGACTGCGGCAATCTCTTTACCAATCCTCCGGAGGCGCTCCTGCATCTTAGGGTCGCTAAGCAGTTTCATTTCAGAGCTGATCTGCCTGGCCATATCTTTACCCAAACTAACTTCGGTTTGCGTATCAATAAGCAGGGTTTCCCGCTGCCCGGTTGCAGGATTATAAATCGTTGTGCAACCGCCTAAAAAAAGCACAGCGCAAGCCAAAATAACAAAAATAACCTTATGGCGCATAAAGTTTTCTTATTTGATTAAAAATACCGATATATTCTTTGGTGCAGTAATCCGGATAGGTCCAGTCATTGCGGGAGAAGGTATTTTCCCTGTAGCTCAAGGTTATTTCGGCAAAAATGCCTTTTCGTAAAAATATCCTGTGCGCGTAATCCTTGGTTGTTACAAGCACAAGTTTTGCTAAATCCATATAGCCGGGATCAATATTAATCCGGCGGCAAGCGCCCTCAAGAAACCTTGCCTCCAGCCTGTTAGTATAAAGTTTAATCCGGTAGAGGCCCTCAATCGGGATCAACTTGGAAAAACTGATGAACCTTCTTTTTAACCCTTTACCCATCTCTGCTTCATAATAATCCGTGTAGTTAAAATCTATAGGGGCTGGTTCAAAATCAACCCTGCCGAATTTTTTTCTTAACTCATTTCTGGCCTTAATAAAAACAGCCTCATCTTTATAGACGAGGCCTATTATAAGCTTAACGCGGGGATTATGTTTGGTGATTTTTCCCAAGTTTTAAGATTTTTATCAGGACAAAAACTGGCTTACGTACTGGGCGATTTTTTTACGCTGATCATCGCGGATTTCATTAAAGAATATGGCCAGGTTAAACCCGCCGCGGGTTTCATCCTCAGTCCTTACTACTACGCCCTTACATTCAATTATATTATTCTTGCCTGCCTGCTCTTTATTCGGAAGGCTTAACTTAACAGAGATCTTCGTAAAAGGCGGCATATATTTATCAAGGTGGCAATAAGCGCCCACGCTGCTGATATTGTGCGTTGATGTGGAAAAATCATAGCCGTTAACTGCCAGGTCAAGCGGCAGCTTGTGCTCTATGCGGGGATGCAGCCTGCGTTCTTTAGTGCTTTTCATTTTTTCTTCTCTTCTGTTGCCTCTGCCTTTGATTTACTCACAAATGCGCGCCAGCATTTCTTGCTGCAATATAATTTACCATTCCGATAATATCGTTTTAACTTTTTAATCAGCTTATTACAAGCAAGGCAATTCGTCTGTTTTTCTGTTTTTGGTTTTGCTTCAGCTTTATCTTCTTTAGCAACTTCAGGAGCCATAACTAGTTTCCTTTCATTAATTTATATTAACTGAGCTTCATATTTATAAAATCTTTAAGATAATTTTTTTCTATCGCGTTGAACTCTACGAATTCTACCCCCATCTGATTACGGTTAGAATGCGACAAGGGTGTTGACCAGACTACCCGGCCGATAGGCCTTAATACGCGGTTTAACACATTAATTTCAAGCATTAACGGAGTCGAGGCAGGAATAAACCTGTCATTACTAAACCTTAAGCCGCCGCAGCTTATGTTGGTACTGATTGCGCTGTCAAAATCCGGCTTGCCTCTAACCTGATAATGTATCTTTGAGTGAAAATCTATCCGGGGAAAACTTCGATTTTCCTTTTGGCTTGCTTTCAGTTCCATCGTGAAAAATATAGCACATATTAATAAATATGTCAATACTTTACAAAACTTGCAATTTTGTTATAATAATACCCTGGGAGAATAAATGTATTGTAAATATTACGGATTAAAAGAAAGGCCTTTTAATGTAACGAGCGACCCGGCCTTCTTCTTTTCCAGCAAGAAACATAAAGAAGCCATATCCCACCTTTTCTACGGGGTCTCCCAAAGGAAAGGAATCATTGTTTTAACCGGAGAAATCGGCACCGGCAAAACCACTATCTGCCGTTTTTTCTTAAATCAGATCGGCAAAAACGTAAAAACCGCCTTTATCTTAAACCCCACCTTCTCTGAAGTCCAGTTATTGGAATCGATTGTCAAAGACTTCGGGATAAACTCAAAAAACAAAAATAAATTGGAAATGGTTTTTGAATTAAACAACTTCCTTCTCAAAGAGTCCGAAGCAGGAAATAACCTGGTGCTTATAATTGACGAGGCGCAAAACCTGAAACCTCTCCTGCTTGAGCAGATCCGCCTGCTTTCAAACTTGGAAACAGAAAAGGATAAGCTCCTGCAGGTAATTTTAGTCGGCCAGCCGGAATTAAACCAGAGGCTTAATTTATATGACTTAAGGCAGCTGCGCCAGAGGATTATGGTCAGATACCACATCGGCCCGCTAGAAAACCTTGAAATAAAAGATTACATAAACCACCGCCTGGAGGTTGCCGGCTCAGCTAGAAAAATTGAATTTAGTGACGAGGCAGTGGATATGGTCAGCCGTTTCTCAAGCGGCACGCCCAGGCTGATTAATATGATCTGCGACCGGGCGCTTTTGGCCGGGTTTGTCAGCGAAACAAACCATATAGATTTTAATATTATAAAAAGATGCGTTGGAGAGCTCGACAGCTATTCTGTAGGGCAAAACGTATGAGTATTATCAATGAGGCGTTAAAAAAAACAGAGCAAAATATTCAAAAAAACGCGGAGAAAGTTAATTTACCGGTAAGCTCAAAACCTGGCCCCCTGCCGGTACTTTTATATACCCTGATTCTTTTAGCCGGCCTTTTTTTAGGTAATATTATGTTTAATTTATTGCGCTATAAAGTAAAACCTGCCAATACCTCGGCCTCAAGCCAACAACCGCTTGTCCTTACTGCCTTACCTGCTGCCCCTGCTTTGCCTTCAGAAGAAAAGAAAATTCCGGAAACCAGCCTGCCTCAGAATAACCAGGCTCTCGTCTTAAACGGAATTTTCTTCTCAGATAATGACGGATACGCGTTAATAAACAATCAAATTGTAAGGGAAAATGATTTGGTTGACGGGGCTAAAGTCATCAAGATTGCGGCAAACAACGTAGAACTCGACCGGGAAGGCAAAATTATTACCCTGTCAACCCTCAGATAAACCTGCAGAATTACGCCTTAAGCAATACTTTTAACCGCCTCTTTTATCAAACCTAAGCTGACATTACGCACAATTTTAGGCTTTCCTATCGCGCAAATAAGCACAAATTTATTTTCCCGGCCGGAAAATTTCTTATCGCGATAATGCGCCTTGATGATCTTATCTGCGGATACGGCTTTTAACTTTACAGGCAGGCCGTAAAGCTTAATCAAATCTTTAATCCGCTCAGCCGACTTAACATCAATTAATTTAAGCCTGGCGCTTAAGGCCGCTGCGGCAATCATGCCTAAACCAACAGCTTGCCCGTGGTTATAGGCCTTATAACCGCCTGCTGCCTCAATTGCGTGGCCGATTGTATGGCCAAAATTAAGAATAGTCCTTATGCCTAAGGATTCTTTTTCATCAAGGCTGGTTATCGCGGCCTTAATACTACTGCAGGCGCTGATTATTTTCTTAAGCGCGGGCGGATCAGCCGAAATTACCGAATCATATTTATTCTCCAAAAAATTAAAAAGTCCCGCGTCCTTTATAATCGCATATTTAATTACTTCAGCCAGCCCGCAGGCAAGCTGTTTTTTATCCAGGGTTTTTAAAAATTCGATATCGCTGAATACAAGCCTTGGCTGATAAAATGAGCCGACTAGATTCTTGCCTAAGGCAAGATCAAGAGCGGTCTTGCCTCCGATAGCGGAATCAACCTGAGCCAGTAAAGTTGTAGGAACCTGTATATAGCTTGTCCCCCGCTTATAAACCGAAGCCACAAAGCCGGACAAGTCCCCCACCACCCCGCCGCCGAAAGCGATAATAAAAACTTTTTTCTTTTTATCAAACTTAGCTAACTCCTTAATCACTTGCCCGGCAGTTTCCATGGATTTACTTTTTTCACTGTCAGGGACAACCATAAAATGAGAATTAATTCCTGATTTGGATAGAGATTGCGCCAGCTTTAAACCGTATTTATTTTTCAAGAAATCATTGGTAATAATAAATGCGCCGCTTCCGATATTTAATTTTTTTAAAATACCTCCCAACTGATTAATTATGCGATTACCGATAATTATCGTATAAGACCGCTTGGCTAGATTAACTGTTATTTTATCCATATCAGGCTCCTATCCCCATCATCCTGATTACGGCGCCAACCAGCGGCCAAAGTATCCGGTCAAAAATCCCCAAGGCAATAAAGGCAAAAAGGATGATAAAACCATACCGCTCTAAAGCAGCATACTGCCGGCTTAAATCCTCCGGCAATAAACCCATCAAGACCCTGGAGCCGTCTAAAGGCGGGATCGGTATAAGGTTAAATACCGCCAAAACAACATTAATAGTCAATAAGTTAAAAAGTAAATGGGCGGGCAGGCCGGGATGCGGGACAAATTTCAAAACCTGGGCAATAGTAAAAGCTAAGATAAGATTAGCAAACGGGCCTGCCAGGCCAATCCAGATAATATCTCTTTTAGGGTTCTTTAGCGCCCAATAATTTATCGGGACAGGCTTGGCTGCGCCAAAAACAAAATTCCCCGCGGTAGATAAAAAAAGCACAAGCGGCAAAAGTATGGTCCAAAATGGGTCAATATGCGCCAGGGGATTTAAAGTCAGCCGTCCGCTCTGCCTTGCGGTAGGATCCCCCAGCTTATAAGCTGTCAGGCCGTGCGCGAATTCATGCACGGTCATTGCGATCAACAAAAGGCCAAACGAGATAACAAATGAAAAAACTAAACTAAAAATGCTCAATTTAATGCCTCAATAATATCTATTTCAATAATAGGATACTTGCTTTCTTGCGGGCTGATCAGCCTGCCGGTAACTTTAACTTTGCGGTAATTAAGGCTGTTTAAGCTCTTCCGGTTGCCCTTTAAAAAATATACCTTATTTTCCGACGTGATTAATTTATGCGTTGCCGTACGCCATAAAACTATGCCATACGGACTAACCTTGCCTTCTACAACCAATTGTTCTGGAGGCTTTATCTCCCTTGCGGCTGCAAGAGGCTTTTCTTTTTTTAACAACGGCGTTAAATCTTTGTCAACAAATTTCTTATTCACCCAGCCAAAACTCTGATATACCGGAGCGATCCTGTACCAATCTCCTTTCTCAGACAGAATGCTGACTACCGTAAGCCTGTTAATTTTTCCAAGGATCCAACTTGATTCGCCCGGGGATAAGCGGATATTAATCCTATCCTTTATTACTTTAGCGCTGAGGCATTTCCCGGGAGCAGAAACAGGATCCGGATTAATACATTCAACCAAATCCTTTTTTACATAAGATGGCGCTTCTTTGGGCAGGCGGATCTTATACCAATCATAAAGTTCGGAAACAACCTCTACCAGCTGGCCCTTAGAAAGAACGCAGGCAACCGCAGAGCCTATTGTTGCATCAACCCTGACATTTATATTGTCTGCATTAATCTGGCCGGTAAAGGAGGTGCCTGCGCCGGCAAAAACATCCCCCGCAAAAATAAAGCAGGCTGTAACAAAAATAAATGTTATCCTGGATTTAAGATTCAGCAGCATTTAGCCCTCCAATCTTATTTTTTTTCTTGCCCCTTAGAAGCAGCTTTAGGAGCACCAGGCGCAGCCTTAGCGCCTTCTTTTGCTCCGCCGGCGGCGGCCGGAGCGGCCGGAGCGGCCCCGGCAGCAGTAGTTTCAGCCTTCTCAACCTTTTCCTTCTTAATTTTAATCCTTAAGGCCTTGAGTTTCGGCAAACCGTAAACCGGATCGCCTTCTTTCCACTTGCCTTTTTCCTGCATCTGCCTGATGCGTTCCGTACGTTTTAATACTGAACGGGTCTTTTTGTCCTTTTCCGAAATAGTCAATGACGGATGTACTGACATGTTTTTATAACCTCCTTATGCGGCAGTTAGCGTAGGTTTTTTGCAGCTGATTCAGCAAAAACTGCGCGCTCTCCTGATTAGAAAATTTGCCTACGCACAAAATAAAATAATCCCCTTTGGTAAAAGCTACCGGTGAAAAACCATTTTTTGCTAATAACTGGGCCTGGCGCAAAAGAAGCTCCCTGTTTTTAAAAGCTGCTACCTGAATAGTGTAACTATCCTGAATAGCGCTATTTTTTCCGGGTAAGCCCGCATGCCTTCCTTTTTCTACGCCTATGGAAAAAGAAATAATACTTAATAAAGCCATGCCCATAATTAAAAGCATGGCTTTTTCATAATTCCGAATCCGTAAAAAAAACGGGTTCTTCCGGATTTGCGGCTTATATTGCCCGCTGTCTGCGGATTGCGTAAAAAGCTCCGGTTGTGCATAATCCTGCTTTTGGGCCATGGGTCGATATTATAATTTGGGGGTATCCTGATTCAAGTAAATTCTCTTATTGAATTTCTTAATTACCTTTAAAAAAGCCTCAACAACTTTGGGATCAAATTGCGTACCGCTCTGCTTCTTTATTTCACGAACCGCGGAAGCAATATCCATCCTCTGGCGGTATGGCCTGCCATAGACCATCGCCTCAAATGCATCTGCTACTGACATTATACGCGCGCCCAATGGAATTTTCATCCCCTTTAGCCTTGAAGGATAACCGGTGCCGTCATATTTTTCATGATGATACATGATAATCGGGATAGCCGGGTGTAAAACCTGCAGCGGCCTTAAAATCTGCGCCCCCTTAACCGGGTGTTTTTTAATAACATCATATTCCTCGGGCGTAAGCTTAGTGGTCTTGGTCAATATCTCAACCGGGATATCAATTTTGCCGGCATCATGCAGGAGGCTGGCATATTTAAGGCTCTGAAGCTGCTTTTCATCAAGATGGATTTCGCATCCCAGGGCGCAGACTAACTTGCTAAAATGCGGCGAATGCGTGTATTCGCTCGAAACCCGCGTATTTAAAAATGTGACCAAAGATTTAATACTGCCCAGGACTATCCTTTCCTGCTCCTCATAAAGCTGAAGGTTCTTGATTCCGACAACCGCCTGCTCTGCCATAGTCATAAGCATCTCTTGGTCAAATATATCAAACGGTTTTCCGGATTTTTTGCGTTTTATGATGATAAGCCCAAGTAAGTCTTCGCAGATAAGCGGGATGCCTAAAAGCCCGCCTTTTCTGACCGAAGAAGACCTTTTAATAATCCTTTCTTCAACCTTGCCGCTGATTTTAAGCTTGTTATAAACTAAAATTTTCTTGTTATCTTTTATCGTGCATTTAATAATCGAATATTTTTTGCCGGGGTCTAATAAGATAATCGTGCAATACTGGGCATTAAAAAATTGGCAAAACAGGCGGCCCATGCGGCAGATTAGTTCATTGACCTCATAGGTAGAGTTAAGCAGGCGGTAAATACTATGCACCGCCGAAATCAGGAACCTATACTTTTTCGTAGGGGTTGAATAATTTTTTGTATTCATCTAATGCATACCGGTCAGTCATGCCGGCGATATAATCACAAACTACCTGCCTTACGCCTTCCTTAGGGATCTTTTTCGCGATCTCAGAAGGCAATTGCTGAGGACGATCAAGGTATTCACAAAATAACTCCTTGATAAAACGCTTGGCTTTTATGCTCATGCGCATAACGCGCCAGTGGTGATAAAGCTTCTGCATGAGCAGCTGCCTAAGCGGTTTTCTTAATTCCTTAACCTCTTTGCTGAAATCCACTATCCTTAAACCGATCTTATAAGGATCGGTATACTTTTTAATCTTAAGCCGGGCAATCTCCGATTGCGTATGCTGGATTAAATCCGTGACCTGCAGGTCAATTAAACCGCGGATAATCAGGTATTTACGGTGATTGGAATTAATTTTATCATATTTCTGGCCTATCTTGCGATTTATTTTTTTCCAAACCTCAAGATCCTCAAGGTCGTTTTCTTTTATCAGGCCCGAAGTAAGGCCGTCATCCAGGTCATGATTATCATAAGCTATTTCATCCGCGACATCAACCAACTGGGTCTCTAATGAAGGCATTCTTTGCGGGAAAAACTCCTTAATCTTAACCGCGATATCAAAAACTGAAGAATGCTTGACTATTCCTTCCCTTACCTCCCAGCTTAAATTTAACCCCGGGAAATCGGGATAACGCTCCTCCAGGTAATCTACTACCCGCAATCCCTGAAGATTATGATTAAACCCTCCGCTTTTAGCCATCAATTCATTAAGCACTTCTTCCCCGGCATGGCCAAAAGGAGTGTGCCCTAAATCATGCGCCAAAGCGATTGCCTCGGTTAAATCCATATTTAACCGTAAAGCGCAGGCAATAGTGCGGGCAATCTGGGAAACCTCGATACTATGCGTCAGGCGGGTGCGGTAATAATCCCCCTCATGGTTAACAAAAACCTGGGTTTTGTATTCCAGCCTTCTGAAAGCCGCGGAGTGGATAATCCGGTCCCGGTCGCGCTGATAACAAAGCCGGTAAGCATGCTCGCTCTCCTTATGCACCCGCCCTCGCGAATTGCAGCTCTTCATAGCATAAGGAGCCAAAAACTTTTCCTCAAATTCATTGGCCACAAGGCCATGGTTTGGCTTCCTTTTGCCAAAGCCATTAATTTTATTTATCGGCATTTTTTAAAAGTTTTGCCAGTTCATCCAGCGACTGCGAAATAACCCTGGCTTTACTGACTACGGGCATAAAATTAGTATCTCCTACCCAACGGGGCACAATATGTATATGAAGGTGGCCCGTAATTCCGGCACCTGCGGGACGGCTAAGATTCAAGCCTATATTGTAGCCTTGCGGCTTTAAGACTTTTTCCAGAAGCGCTTTTGCCCGCTTCAGGCAGCTAAACATATCCAAAACTTCTTCTCCTGAGGCGCTGGATATATCGCCAAAATGCCTTAAAGGGGCAATTAAAATGTGGCCGTTATTGTATGGATAAATATTGAGCAAACAAATGGATTTTTCTGTTTTAAAAATTACATAATCGCGGGCGGAATTTTTTTTCGCATGGCAAAAAATACACCCAATCCGGCTTTTCTTTTTGCCTACGTAATTAATCCTCCACGGTGCCCAGAGCCTGTCCATATTTAAATTTTAATTATAGAGGCATTAATGCCCCCGTTTATTTCAATTATTCCGTAAGAGGCGCACCCTGACAAAGAATCAGTCGCGCTGCCGGGATTAAAAAATAAAATCCCGCCTATTTTCTCATTCATAGGATTATGCGAATGGCCAAAAATAATAATGTCGCAATTATCCTTTTTAAAAGTGTTTTTTAGCAAATCCACAAGGTTTACAGGGGCCCCGGATCCATGCATAAGGCCAATCTTAACGCCTGAAGCATCAAGCACCTGTTTTGCCGGGTATTTTTTTACTACATCTGCGCCATCCATGTTCCCGGCTACAGCAACTATCCTTGCGCATACCGACTTTAATTCGTCTATCGCCTTTAGGCTTAATATGTCGCCGGCATGTATAATCATATCAACATGCTTAAAAGCTTCTAAAACTGCGGCGGGTATATGTTCACATTTATCCGGAATATGTGTGTCTGAAATTACTCCGATTCTCACCCAACCCCTCTCTTTCATCTATTAGTCTTCCTTAAAAGAGAGGCTGGGCTCATGCGATTACCCGCGGTTTTGAAAATAGATCAAGAATCTGGTTTAAACTGTTCAAGTCCCATGTCCAGATTTTTTCTTCCAGCGCCCTCAACCTTGCGTTCGGGTCAACTTCTTTTAAGGTAACGATAATCTTTCGCTGCGACTTATGGTGGTACCTTTTACATTCTTTGGCAAACTCAGCGATATCCTGTTCAGTAAGCGCCTCAGGCTTAATCGCCATAATCCACAAGGCATCGCTACAGCGGCCCAGCAAACCTTCTTTTAAGAAACGATGGCTGAACGCTAGAGGCTTAATTTCACGAAAATGATTAAGCCTGATTTTTTTACGCTCAATCTGCATAAGGTCATCCTCAAACAGCGCAAGTATTTCAGAAACGCGGTTAGAAAGCGGCTTCGATGACTGCACGGAGAACTCCCGGATAAGCTCCAAGATATTATCCCGGAATTTCTCCTTTTGATTTTTGGCGTCGAAAGAGACACAGCGCATCTTCTCCTGATAAACAAAACGCATCCAGTAAGCAAACAGGCGGTCAGTACATTTAAGGAAATCCCCGCTGCGGCTTATGGCATCAGCCTCAAGCAGATAATTAACTCTTGCGGAAAGTTCTTTTTTTTGCTTGTGTAAAATATGCGCGATATCTTTAATCCGGTTGCGCCCGGAGGCAATTAAATAAAGTATGGAAATATAATCATTGCTTGCCGGCTCATCCAGAAAACGCTTGATATAATTGGAGAACCTCTGGTTAAGGATCCCTGAAGTATTAAACAATAAATCCTCAAGGACATCCGGTAAATCAACGGAAATATCCGTTTTAGATAAAGCATCCGCTATCAATTCAAGGTATAGAGGATAACCGCCGGTAAAATTAATTATAAAATCCTTTAATCCGGGGTTTGATTTTAAGCCGCTAATACGCTGGTCAAGATAGCTTACGCTGGTATGGGTATCAAAAGGCTCGACATTAATTACCTCAAAATTGCCAAACAACAAAGAGAGCTGCTTGGAAAGGATGGCTTTGGCCTTAAATATCCTGGAACTGGTTATAGCATAAAGCGTGTTTTTCTGCAGGATAAGCAGCTTACCCCATTCACGGTATAAATTTTTAACACCGATATTTTCGAGGTTATGGAATTCATCCAGGAAAAGAACCGTAAATTTGCCTGTCTCCTGATTAATCAATTCAGGCAGGCTGAAAAGCTCGGTAATAATATTTATCTTCTTTCTTCTGGAAAGCTCATTAAGTATAAAATTTATTTTTTCGCACGTATGGGGTATGTACCGGCTGGATTTACTAATCAGGTAATCCATATCTTCTTTTAAAGGCAGGCCGCTATTAATAAGAAAATTATAAAGCAGGGAGCTGATAAACCGGTTGGCAAAAACATCCAAAGATTCGGGCCGCACCTCTAAATATACCGTTATAATCCGCACGTCATAGAAGCCGGCTAAAAACTTGGTGAGAATACCGGTTTTGCCGACATTCTCTTCGCCGAGAATCGCGATATTCTGCCGGTAACCTTCTTTTAAGGAGCTGACGCGTTTTTCTAGAACCTGAATATAATTTTTACGGCCAAAGAATTTGTCTTTTATCATGGTAAATAAAATAAAGGATTTTGCGGCAACGCGCCTTTCCTGATCTCAAAATGCAAGTAACTGTTCTTATCCCGTAAAGATGAGCCGACCCGGCCAATCAAAGCCCCGCTTTGCACATTATCGCCGGGCCTGACAAAAATATCCGATACCCTCGAATAGACGCTGCGCAAGCCGTCTCCGTGGTCAATAATTATAGTTTTCCCAAAATTACCGAAATTAGCGGCGTAAAAAACTACCCGGCCGCCTCGTGTCGCCAGAATATCCGCGCCTGTTTGGGCCTGTATATTAATTCCTTTATTCATTAAGTTATGATAATTGGAACCAAACCCGGCAATGACCCTGCCTTTAAGCGGCCAGATAAAATCATCTGAGCTGGATTTAACAAGCTGCTCATTAGATGCTGCCAACCGTTTTGGAATTAAAAGTATCTGCCCGGCTTCAATAGTCGCATCCTCCGAAATATGATTAAGCCGCAGGATATCGTCAATATCAACATTATAAATCTGGGATATCTTCCAAAGAGTCTGGCCTGCCTCTATCCTGTGTTGTATCCCGGGAACCCTTAGGCCCGAAGAAGGCAAAACCGGCCCGCTATAAGGCGGTACAGTCTGGCAGCCGGCGAGCAGTAAAATTAAAAGTAACAAAATAATATTTTTCATAAAAATTTTTTAGCGGGTGAGCGGAATCGAACCGCCATATGCAGCTTGGGAAGCTGCCATTCTACCACTGAATTACACCCGCGTGCCCTGCCTGCCGGCAGGCAGGCAATCTTCCATCAATTTGATAGAACAATACTTCCCGCACATCGTGCAAACACTGGAAAGCTTCGGTTTGCTGCTTGCCCGGTACTGCCTTGCTTTCTCAGGATCAATAGACAGTTGAATTTGTTTTTTCCAGTTACGCGCCTTTCGGGCCAAAGAAATCCTTCTGTCCCAATCTATAGCAATCTTTTTTCTCTTGACTAAATCCCCGGCATGGGCTGCGATGCGGCTGGCAATTACCCCTTCCCGGACATCATTTACCGTCGGGTGGCGCAGGTGTTCCGCCGGCGTTACATAACAAAGAAAATCCGCGCCGTAGCCGGCAGCCATTGCGCCTCCGATTGCCGAAGTTATATGGTCATAACCCGGGGCGACATCTGTAACCAGCGGCCCTAATACATAAAAAGGCGCACCACTACAATATTTCTTTTCTAAAGCGATATTTTTTTCTATCTGATTTATTGGGATATGCCCCGGGCCTTCGATCATTACCTGAACACCCCTAGCCCTTGCGCGCTTGGCAAGCACCCCGAGAATCTTTAACTCTGCGATTTGTGCTTTATCTGTGGCATCTAGGATTGAACCCGGCCGCAGCCCATCTCCTAAACTTAAAGTTACATCATATCGATGAGCAATATCCAGAATCCGGTCAAAATGCGAATAAAAAGGATTTTCTCTTTTGTGGAATTTCATCCAGCTGGCAATAATTGCGCCTCCCCTTGAGACAACCCCCATAAGCCTTTTCTGTTTTTCTAAAATCCCGAGGCTCTTTTTTGTTACCCCGCAATGGATAGTAAAAAAATCAACCCCCTGCTTTGCCTGCCCCTCTAGCACATCCAAGACATCTTGAGCGCTAAATTTAAGAAAATTTTTATTTTTTTGGCTGGCCCTTACCGCAACTTCATAAACCGGGACAGTACCCACAGGAAGAGTCGAATATTTCAGGACCTCTTTTCTTACTTTTAAAAGGTCTCCTCCTACGCTTAAATCCATTAAAGCGTCAGCGCCGTGTTTTATAGCGATTTTAAGTTTTTCGATTTCATCGGAAATCCGGGATTCATCGGTAGATGTGCCGATATTAGCATTAATTTTGGTAGATAAACCGCTGCCTACTGCGCAGGGTTTTTTTATTTTATGATTTATGTTTAAAGGTACCACCACTTTACCTGCGCGCATAAGCTGCATAAGCTTAAGCGGCGTAATCCCCTCTATTGCCGCCAATTTACGCATAAGCGGTGTAATAATATTTTTCTTGGCAAATTCTAACTGTGTCATTTTTTTCTTAATATTTTATTCAATTGCCTTGCTGCTTGCCCGGGGTCTTTAGCTTTTAAAATCGCGCGACACACCGCAATGCGGCTTGCTCCGCTGGCAACAATATCTTTAACATTTCCCCGATCGATTCCCCCTATAGCAAAATAGGGTATTTTTATTTTATCTTTTAAGCGCGCCAGGGTTTTTAAGCCTATTGCCTTATATTCGGGCTTTGTAGGAGTAGTATAAACCGGGCCGATACCGATATAATCCGCCCCTTCTTTTTGCGCTTTTAATGCCTGAGGCAAAGAATGGCAGGAAATACCAATAATTTTCCCCTTACCTAATATTTTCCTAGCCTTATTTATGGAAGTATCTGCCTGGCCCAAATGAACGCCATCTGCCTTAGAGGATAACGCGACATCAACATAATCATTGACTATAAAGAGCGTTTTACTGCCGGCTAAATATTTAGATAACGAAAGCGCAAAATTTAATACGTCTGATTTCGCGCTTACTTTATCCCTTAGCTGGATTATATCAACCCCTCGATGAAAAAAATCAGAACGTATATTTTCTAAAGAACGCCTGCTTTTACTTGGACTATTTAGAATCAGGTAAAGCCTGGACCTTGCTAAAAGATTCTTTCTCGATTTCATAAACTTTATATCTGAGCTGTTTAAAGCCTAAAGCGCTTTTTGCGTCCGCCAACTTACTGAATTCTTCGAGAACACGCAATGATTCTTTGGCCCGCTGGATATTGGCAAAGAAAATATCTTTACAATGACGGCGTTCTAATTCTCCGCGAAAATTCAGCCTTCCCACATCGTTATAGCTTTTACGCCGGATGATTAGTTTTGAAACAGGGTAAATTTTTCCGGCTATGCTATCAATTTTGTGCCTGAGATTTTTAAAGAGGGCCGTTAATTTATGATCATCCAAAATAAACCGGGTTATCTCTTCGCATACGCGCAAGCCCTCCTTAACCCGGTTCAGGTTAGCATCAATTATCCGATAAATATTATTATCCCGAGAAATCCCTGACAATTTTATTGATTATTGCGCTGGTTGATCGATTCTTGGCTAAATTAACGGTTATAACCTTGCCGCCGTAACTTTTTACAAAATCAGCCCCGATTATTTTTTTCTTGCTCCAGTCTGCACCTTTAATCAGAATATCCGGCCTAAGCGCCTTAATTAATTTGAGCGGATTATCTTCATTAAATAAAACAACAAAATCTACGCTTGCCAATGCGGCAACTGTTTTTAAACGGTCACTTTGCCCGATAACCGGCCGCCTCGGATCCTTGATCTTTTTAATGGATGAATCGCTGTTAACCGCCACAATCAGATAATCGCCCTTATTTTTTGCATCCTCAAGGTATTTAATGTGGCCGTAATGCAAAATATCAAAACAACCGTTAGTAAAAACTATCCGCTTGCCATTCTGCTTCAAATGCCCCGCCTTACGAATAAGCGTAGAAAGCGTGGTTATTTTTGCTCCTGACAAAGTTCCTGCTCGATAATTTCGCATATTATATGGGCAACAGTAATGTGCGCTTCCTGGATTCTTGCGGTTATCTTAGACGGCACCACTAAAGATACATCGGCTAATTTCACGATATCCCCGCCGTCTCCGCCGCTTAAGGCCACAGTTTTAATCCCCATTTTTTTTGCCTGTTTAATGCCCAAAGCTACGTTTTTAGCTTTTCCGCTGGTAGAAATTCCCAGGACTACATCATTTTTCTTTCCCAATGCCTCTACCTGGCGGGAAAAAACTACATCAAAACCATAATCATTGGCTATAGAAGTAAGTATCGATGTGTTGGTAGTAAGCGCTACACCGGCTAATGCTGAACGATCCTTCTTAAAACGGCCAACCAGTTCTGCGGCAATATGCTGGCTATCGCTGGCTGAACCGCCGTTGCCAAAAACAATTACCTTGCCGTCTTTCCTTAAACAATCAATCATCAACTCGGCAATCTGCGCGATTGAATCAACCTGGTTACGCAGGATCTCCTCTTTAACCTGAATGCTTTCCAAAAGAATATCTTTTATTCTCTCTCGCATTTTCTCTCCTAGCCCAGCGGGGCACACCGGCGCAATTCCAATCAGCGCCGGGTGGATTATCCAAAAAATACCTTGGCAATATTATAAAGCTCCATATCAACCGTCTTTAACGCCTTCACCGCTTCCTCCAAGGGAACATCAATAATTTTTATCCCGGCTAAAGCCACCATTTTCCCGAACTTTTTATCTTTGACTAGTTCTACTGCCTTTACCCCAAAACGCGTGCCTAATACACGGTCAAAAGCAGTAGGAGTTCCGCCTCTTTGTATGTGGCCGAAAACGCTGACGCGGGTCTCAAAGCCTGTCCTTTTTTCAATTTGCGAGGCCAAATCTTCTCCAATGCCACCCAGCCTTACGTGGCCAAATGCGTCAAGTTTTTTCTCCTGGGTAACCATACTCCCCTCTTTAAATTGAGCGCCTTCAGCAACGACGACAATACTGAACGTCTTGCCTCTTTCATGCCTTTTTTTAATTACAGCGCAAACTTCATCTAAATCGATAGGGATCTCAGGAATCAGGATCACATCCGCCCCTCCGGCAATACCGGACTCAATAGCAATCCAGCCGGCATGCCTGCCCATAACCTCGGCAACGATAATACGATGATGGCTTTCGGCAGTAGTATGCAGGCGGTCAATGCACTCCATAGCCACGTTTAGAGCGGTATCAAAACCAAAAGTATAGTCAGTAGCTGATAAATCATTATCTATGGTCTTAGGAACTCCGACGATATTCGGGATGCCATCCTTAGTCAGCTTGTAAGCAACGCCCAAAGTATCTTCCCCGCCCACGGCAACCAAGGCATCTAACCTCATTTTTTTAAAATTATCTTTAACTTTTTGAAGGTCACCTTCTTTTTTGTATGGGTTAGTCCGGCTGGTCCCTAAGATAGTGCCGCCCTTAGGCAGAATGCCGGAAACAGAATCTATATTTAAAGCCATCGTGTCATTCTCAACCAGGCCTTTCCAGCCGTTTTTAATGCCCGTGATTTCATAACCTTCGAGTAAAGCTTTGCGCACGACTGCGCGAATTACCGGATTTAACCCCGGGCAATCCCCGCCACCTGTTAAAATGCCAATCCTTGCCATTTCCCCGCTCCTTTTCTAAAGCCGTCCGTATCCGCTAAACGGTATTGTTGAACGATCATCTTTTTCAAACTCTTTTTTTCTGTGATTATCCTTTTCATCATGGGCAATTTTAGCGACATGAATCCTGATAATAATCTGCTCCTCAAGCCCCAGGACCTCCTGAATTTTAGACTTGGTAATATCCTGCAGGCGGCTTGTCAGCTCAGGGATATTTGCTTCAGAACGCAATACAACGCGCATATCTACGATAATGCCCTTTTTATTCGCCACAACATTCGGCCGCAATTCTTTTACTTCCGGGATTATTCCCGCCAGCCTGCGGATCAGATCCTCTACCGCGGAAAGCGAAATAGTAACCTGGCCGCTGGAAGTGGCAAATGCGATTGTTTTTTCTCTCTGGAATTTACCTAAAATAACCTGGGCAAAAGAAAAACTGATCAGGATTAAAAGCGCCCCGCTTAATCCGATAATTACCCGCGAATTCTGATTGCCCTGGGCATAAATGAACAAGTTATTAATATCTTGGGGCAATAGTAAGTTCAATGAAAATACAATCAGAGCCAGACCAATTATGATAATAACCGCAGCATAAAACATAATACCTAATGTAGTGAAAAATCTCAATTTCTACCCCCTTTCTATTCCCTGCACATTTACATTAATATCTTTTATGGAAAGGCTGCTCATCTTTTCCAGCGCCTGCCGGACATTCTCCTGAACGCCCTTGGCTACCTCCGGAATATTATAACCGTATTTAATAATCAGGGGAATTTCCACTCTTACTTCTTCATTCTTAGAGATCTCTACTTTTATCGCCGAAGAAAATTTATGCCCGGCTAATTCCAACAGCCCGCTTTTAAAATCTTTGCCCACGCGCTTAACCCCTTCAATTTCTGTGGCAGCAATTGAGGATATTGATGAGACTACGTTTTTATGTATTCTTAGGACTCCTAATTCGTTTGTGGAATCATCACGGTTCATTTATTCTGTCTTCCCTTCATTTGCCAAAAGATCCTGCACAAAATGCGTAGAAATATCTCCCTTTTTAAATAACGGATTGTCCATCAGTTTAAGATGAAAAGGTATCGTGGTTTTAATCGGCCCGATATGGAACTCGCTTAATGCCCGGCGCATAGTTTTAATCGCCTCATTACGGTTATTTCCCCGCACGATAAGCTTGGCTAAGAGCGAATCATAATAAGAGGGGACTTCGTAGCCGGCATAAATATGCGTATCTAGCCGCACATTCGGGCCTCCGGGAACAATTAAACTTTCGATTTTTCCGGGGGAAGGCATAAAGTTATTATCCGGGTCTTCGGCATTAATCCGGCATTCGATTGCAGAGCCTCTGATCTGAATATCTTCCTGGCTGAATTTAAGTTTCTCGCCGCTGGCAACTTTAATCTGCTCTTTAATCAGGTCAATACCGGTCACCATCTCGGTAACCGGATGCTCAACCTGAATCCTTGTGTTCATCTCCATAAAATAAAAATTGCCGGTTTTCTCATCCAGCAAAAATTCAATCGTGCCGCAGCTGACATAACCGATAGATTTCATCCCCTTTAAGACCAATTCGCCTAATTTACGGCGCATCTTGCTGTCGACAACAGGCGATGGCGATTCTTCAAGCAGCTTCTGGTGCCTTCTCTGGATACTGCAGTCTCTTTCTCCAAGCTGCACAATATGTCCTGAACGGTCGGCAATAATCTGCACTTCAATATGGCGCGGCCGCTCAATATATTTTTCAATGTAAACACTGGAATTGCCAAAATTAGCCTCTGCTTCGGTCTGCGCGGTCAATAAACTTGAAACCAGCGTTAAATCATTATGGCAAATACGCATTCCCTTGCCGCCGCCGCCGGCAGCTGCTTTAATAATAACAGGATAACCGATTGACTTGGCAGTTTTAAGCGCTTCTTCTTTGTCCTTAATAACCGCGCGGCTTCCGGGAACAATAGGTAAGCCTGCCTTCTGCATCGTGGTGCGGGCGGCCATCTTATCTCCCATAAGCCGCATATTCTCAGGAGTAGGCCCGATAAAAGTAATTTTACAAGATTCGCATATTTCAGCAAAATGCGCGTTCTCGGCAAGAAACCCGTAACCCGGGTGGATTGCTTCTACGTCTGTAATTTCAGCTGCGCTGATAATTGCCGGGATATTTAAATAACTGCTGCTGGATGAGGATTGGCCGATGCAGATTGCTTCATCAGCAAAACGCACATGCAGGCTGTTGCGGTCGGCCTGGGAATAGACAGCCACGGTACGGATGCCCATTTCATGGCAGGCACGGATTATTCTTAAGGCGATTTCGCCTCGATTGGCAATGAGGATTTTGGAGAACATCTTACAGTATCACTAAAGCGGCTCAATAAGGAATAATGGCTGGCCGAATTCTACCGGTTCAGCGTTATCTACTAATATTTCAAGTATCTTGCCTTTGATCTCTGACTTTATTTCATTCATTAACTTCATCGCCTCAATAATACAGATTACCTGGCCGGGCTCAATGGTAGCGCCAACCTCTACGTAAGGAGCAGCTTCCGGGCTGGGGGCACGGTAAAAAGTGCCGACCATCGGAGATTTAATTTCTACTGTTTTAATTTCATTCTTTTCTTCTGCTTTCTGCGCCGCTTGAAGCTTGGCGCCTGCGGCAATAACGGTTTGCCCTTGTAAAACTTGCGCCCCTTCAAACCCTTCAATTCCATTGGCTGTTTTCTTTAGCCGGATGCGCATGTCATCTTTCTCCACCTCCAGCTCAGAAAGGCTGTTTTCATTCATCAGGTTGATCATTTCTTTAATTTCTTTAATATTCATTTAGCTGATCCTCTCAACATAGGTGCCGCCGGTACGCGTATCTACTTTGATCTTATCCCCGACATTAATGAATAAAGGAACCTGAATAACCGCTCCGGTATCAATCTTAGCGGGTTTAGTCCCGCTCTTTGATGAATCGCCTTTTATGCCCGGCTCAGTCTCAATAATGCTGAATTCGATAAAATTAGGCAAGGTAATCGACAAGTTCTCCCCTTTAAAAAAATAACCCTGGATCTCAAGGTTATCTTTGAGTAACTTGGCATTATTTCCAACGCTGCTTTCGGAAATCGCAATCTCTTCGAAATTATCGGTGTCCATAAAATGAAAAAGGCCGCCGCTTGAATACTGATATTGTAATTTACGCTCTTCAACAAAAGCAGCCTCGATCTTCTCGTCTCCGCGGAAAGTTTTTTCCTGAATATTATTGGTTTTCATGTTGCGCAGCCGCGCACGCACAAAAGCCGCCCCTTTACCGGGTTTTACGTGCTGCGCGTCAAGGCAGACATAGACATCGCCGTCTATAAAAATAGTTACCCCTGATTTGATTTCATTTATTGATAAGGCCACTTAACACCTCGCATCCTTTCCTTGTTACTAAAATCATATCCTCGATTCTTATCCCGAATTTTCCGGGCAAATATATCCCCGGTTCTATTGTAAAAGTCATCCCCGGCTTAAGCGCGCTGGCTTCATTTCCGGAGATTCGCGGGCTTTCATGAATCTCAAGGCCGAAACCATGCCCAAGGTTATGGGTAAAATATTTAGCATACCCTTTTTTGGCTATGTATCCCCGCGCAACCCTATCAATTTCAGCCATTTCTGCGCCAGGAGTGATCCTTTTAATCGCTTTCTCCTGGGCCTTAAGAACAATATCATAAACCTTGCGCTCAAGAATATTTAGTTTACCCAAAAACAAGACCCTTGTCAAGTCAGATTTATAACCCTGATAGTCAACTCCAAAATCAATAAGCACAGGCTCATTCTTCCTTAACTTTCGCTCTCCGGAAAGGTGGTGCGGCTGGCTGGAATTAGGGCCGCTTGCTACAATTATATCAAAAGAAGAGGCCCTTGCCCCCTGATACCTGATAAAACGCTCAAGTTCAGCAACAACTTCGATTTCTTTTATCCCCGGGACAAGAAACTGCCTGATATATTCCAAAGCTGAAGCGGTAATTTGCGCTGCTTTTCGCAGTTTTTCAATCTCCTGAGTATCTTTAATCTGCCGCTTATCTTCAATTATGCTATGGGTTGGAATTAAATTAAATTTTCCCTTTGAATATTCTTTAATCTTAGTAAACTCGGCAAACGGCAGGTACCTTCCTTCGATACCAACATTCTTTAGCCTTAGCCTGAGGATTGATTCAGCAATATGCTTAAATACAGAACCATTGCATTCCTTAAGCCTGGCGTTATTTTTTAAAAAAATCTTAGCTTCTTCGGTATAACGGGAATCAGTGAAATAAATATTTTCTTTTTGAGAGATTAATAAATAGGAATCGCGGCTCTGTGACTGCGTCAAATAAGAAATATTTGCCGGCTGGCATACGAGCAAAGCATCAAGCCGCGCCTGTTTTAATACAGGATATATGCTTCTTAAGCGATAATTCATTCCGCACCTTCTTTCTTATTCAGCTTATAAAACATATAGCTATAATATTTGAATTCATGGAAGGTGCGGGATTAAATCAAGGAGGGCAGACAAACCTAAAGCATAGCTTTTTGCTCCAAACCCCAGGATTGTGCCGCTGGCCACCGGGCTGATCAAAGATTTATGCCTGAACTCTTCGCGGGAATAAATATTGGAAAGATGAACCTCTACTACGATTAACCCGCAGGCAACCACAGCATCACGGACAGCAACGCTTGTATGCGTGTAAGCCGCCGGATTGATTAAAATACCGCTAAAATTATTAATCTTCGCCCGGCCGATGAGGTCTACAATCCGGCCTTCATGGTTGGATTGCTTAATAACTAAATTAACCTTGGCTTTTTTAGCTTGGGCCTTAAGCATCCGGTTAATCTTATCTAAAGTTACGCGGCCGTAAACTTGCGGCTCCCTGGCGCCTAAAAGATTTAAATTAGGGCCGTGGATAACTAATATTTTTTTCATTCCGCTTCGTCAATCAGCATTACCGGGACCCCATCGCGAACCGGATACCTCTTCCCGCATTTTTTACATACAATCCTATCCTTAATCAGTTCCACGTCAGCTTTACAGGACGGGCATGCCAATATATCCAGCAGTTCTTTATCAATCATTTTGAATCACCTTCCTTAGCAAGATACGCCACTCTTAATTCATAAAGCAGATTCTCTAATAAATCCGTTTCATCTTTAGCCAGGTTGCCTTTGGTTTTTTCCTGCAGCATAGCTAAAGTATCAATCAGGAATTTTGCCTGGACAGGGTCCTTCTCGGTCTTAGCGGTCGAGGGATTTGCAACCTGCCCCAAGGCAATTGAAGCCTGCAGGGCCAAGGTAGTAATAAAAAATTTGAAATCCGCTTCCGGCGGGACAAAGGCCTTCTCATCCATAGTCTAGTAGATTGTGATTCCGGCATAGCCAACGACACTGCTTGCATCGCCGCTGGCATCTGCGCTTGTTTGATATTTAATCAGCCGCGCTCCTTTTGCGCCGAGAAGTTT
>JAHFFR010000003.1:0-1661 GCA_023247825.1 Candidatus Omnitrophota bacterium | reverse complement strand
TCTCATCCATAGTCTAGTAGATTGTGATTCCGGCATAGCCAACGACACTGCTTGCATCGCCGCTGGCATCTGCGCTTGTTTGATATTTAATCAGCCGCGCTCCTTTTGCGCCGAGAAGTTTAGCGGCTTTTATTAAGACGGTAACCGGGGCAACTCCGCACATCGATATATCCGAATCCCTAACTACCCTGGCTAATTTATCTTCATCTAAAGCAACTATTGCCTCAATTGCCAAGGCGTCTTTAATTTCTGCAACTTTCTGCGGCTCATAATGAGTCATATCCGAGCTGGCAATAAAAACCGTTGATTTTTTAAGGTCATTTTCGTTGATTGCATCCGCCAATTCTTTGGCTAACTCCTTAAGCAAGCCTAAGTCAAAAGATTTAATCGCGATTGGAACGATCTTAAAACTGCTCTTAAAATACTGCAATATCGGCAGCTCTACTTCCAGCGAATGCTCATCCTGATGCGCTAATATATCGGCTTCCAAACACCCGGATTTATTTAAAAACAAATTCGCCATACTCCCATTAATTTCTACATCGCCCAGCGGAGTCTGCCATGTTCCTTGCGGCATTATGCTAAAGTTTGGGCCCGAACCAGTGTGGTTTGGGCCTAACAAAACTAGATTATCTTTAATATTTATCCCGCTAACAGCCTGCGCGGCAACTTTACCTGAATAAATATACCCGGCGTGCGGCAGAATGGCCCCGATGACATCTTTTTTCTGCGCTTCCTTATCCGCAAAAACAGAAATCATCCCCCTAAGGCTTTTAGCGTCTAGAGGATAAAATTGCCCGGCTACTACCGGCTTGCGCAGGTTAGTTTCAGCCATCATAACCCATAATTATTTTCTGCTCGACTTGGCTTTCTTTCTCTTGCGTTCACTGGGCTTTTCGTAATGCTTGCGGTCGCGGACTTCACGAAGAATTCCTTCCTGCTCAATTTTCTTCTTAAAACGGCGTAAAGCAGATTCAAAAGACTCGTCTTTCTTTACTTCAACCTGTGTCAATATAATCATCTCCTTTCGTGCTGAATTTGAAAAATACTATACCATTCTTTGCGAAAAGTGTCAATTCTTACTCAATCCTTAGCTGTTCTTCTTTTTATATCAAAATTTTATTTACTAACTCTTTTATTTCGTTAATGTTAAACGGCTTGCGAATCGAAGCACGTGCCCCCTCCAACTGTGCCTGCTCCAGGATATCTTCTACCGTATAACCGGTCATCATGACCGCCGGAGCATTGGGGTCTATCTGGCGTATCTGGCGAAATGTTTCCAAGCCGTTTAAACCCGGCAGCCGGCAGTCAATGAAAAACAGGTCAAACCTGTTTGTGCGGCATAATTCTGTAGCCTTATGCCCATCTTCAACTACCACTACCTCTAACTCCTCTAGAGATAGCAAAGAACTTAGAAAATCGCGGATGACCTTCTCATCATCGATAACCAGTACCCGTTTCTTTTTTCCATCCATTTAGATTATCGTAAGGCAGTTTAATCCTCATTGTCATGCCTTTGCCTACGCCTCCAGATTCTGCTTCTATTGTGCCATTATGCTCTTGAATAATCTGATACGAGATGAATAAGCCCAGCCCTGTCCCATTCCCCACATCCTTTGTAGTAAAGAAGGGGTCGAAAATACGGCTCAAATTTTCCTTTT
>JAHFFR010000030.1:13419-17268 GCA_023247825.1 Candidatus Omnitrophota bacterium | reverse complement strand
CAGCGACCATTTTATTTTAAATAAAATGGTCGCTGTCCCTATTTAATTACTAATTGCTAATTTTCCCGTCCTGACTAATTCTTTAATTCCGAATTTATTCAATTCTTCCAAAAGCACCTTTATTTGCTCTTGGTCGCCTACTGCCTCAACAATCGCGGTATCTTCTTTGTGTAAAATAATTTTACCCACAAACTTATTAAAAATCGCCTCGAGTTTAGGTTTATCTTTTGGCGCATAATTTATTTTTGCCAAAACCAGCTCGCGGTCGATATATTCTTTTTTAGTAAAATCCGTGACCGTAATTACGTCGATTAATTTATTCAGCTGCTTATTAATCTGCTCCAAGACCTTTTCATCCTTAGCCTCAACCACAATAGTCATATAGGATGTCTTCGGGTCAAGGGTTTCACTTACGGCAAGCGAGGCGATATTATAGCCTCTGGCGCTGAATAACCCAGCCACCCTTGCTAAGACTCCGAACTTATTTTCGACTAACACTGAAATTGTGTGTTTCATTAGGCAAGGCCTCCGATGATATTATTAATCGCTTCCCCCGCCGGCACCATCGGATAAACATTTTCTTCTTCTTCAACATGGAAATCAATAAAAACAGTATTGTCTGTTTTAATCGCACGCTCAAGCGCAGGCTTGACCTCTTCTTTTTTGGTAACACATATTCCGGTTGCCCCGTAACTTTCCGCAAGTTTCACGAAATCAGGGCTTGATATCGGGGTATAAGAATAGCGGCGCCTGTAAAAAAGCTCCTGCCATTGCCGCACCATGCCAAGGTAGCCGTTATTTAAAATAGCGACCTTCACATTAATTTTATTTGCCACACAAGTGCCAAGCTCCTGAATATTCATTTGTATTGAACCGTCGCCTGCAACATTAAAAACAATTTTTTCCGGCCGCCCCAGTTTCGCCCCAATTGAAGCCGGGAAGCCAAAACCCATGGTGCCCAGGCCTCCGCTTGATATAAATGTGCGCGGCTTGCTGTAATTATACCACTGCGCAGCCCACATCTGGTGCTGGCCGACTTCGGTACAAATAATCGCCTCCCCTCGCGTTACTTCTTCTATCTGCTGGATTACATATTGAGGAGGGATCTTATCTTTACCTTTATCCTTATACCCCATAGGGTATTTTTTCTTCAAGGCTTCTACGTGCTTGAGCCATTCTTCAATTGAAGGCCCATGTTTTATCTCCCGCAAAAGTTCAACCAGCACCTGCCTGAGGTCACCGACTATCGGGACATCAACATGCACATTTTTACTGATTGATGAAGGGTCAATATCAACATGGATCACTTTGGCATCCGGGGCAAACACATCGAGCCTTCCGGTTACACGGTCATCAAAACGCGCGCCTAGGGCAATGATCAGGTCTGCGTCCATAATACTGTGGTTGGCGTATGCTGTGCCATGCATACCAAGCATACCTAAAGACTGTTTATGCTTGGAGGGAAAACCCCCAATCCCCATCAATGTCCAGGTCACCGGGCAGCCGGTTTTTTCCGCTAATTCCAATAATTCAAGTGATGCGCCTGAAGTAATAACCCCGCCGCCGGCGTAAATTATCGGCTTCTTAGCCTCCGTAATCAATTTTGCCGCGCGCTTAATCTGGCCGGGATGCCCGGAATATATTGGATTGTAGCTCCTTAACTTTGTTTCCTCGGGCCAGATAAATTCAGTTTGGGCGACCTGCACATCTTTAGGCAAATCAATAAGCACAGGCCCGGGGCGCCCGGTCGAGGCAATATAAAAAGCCTCCCGGACAATGGCGGCTAAATCCTTAATATCTTTAACCAGGTAATTATGCTTGGTAATCGGGCGGGTAATCCCGGTAATATCCGCTTCCTGGAAAGCATCATTGCCGATAAGCGCGGTAGGGACCTGCCCGGTAATCGCGACCATCGGAATAGAATCCATAAACGCATTGGCAATCCCGGTAACCAGATTCGTTGCCCCCGGGCCGCTGGTAGCAAGGCAAACTCCGACCTTGCCGGTTGCACGGGCATAACCGTCTGCCGCATGCGCCGCCCCCTGCTCATGACGGGTCAATATAAATTTAAATCCTTTAAAATCATAGAGCGCATCAAATGTGGGAAGGATCTGCCCCCCGGGATATCCGAAAACCACCTCTACCCCTTCACGCTTTAAGCACTCTAGAAGTATTTGTGAACCTGACATTTTCATTTTAATTTAACACAGCTCCTTTATCCGCGGAACTGACCATTTTCGAATAACGGGACAGGTATCCGGTTTTAATTTTTGGCGCAACCGGTTTCCAATTCTTAAATCTTTTTTCAATTTCAGCCCTGCTCAATTTAACGTTAATTTTACGAGCCGGTATATCAATGTCTATTGTATCACCGTCGCGAAGAATTGCAATCGGGCCGCCGGCTGAAGCCTCCGGAGAAATATGCCCGATACACGGGCCCTTAGTACCCCCCGAAAAACGGCCGTCGGTAATCAAGGCTACGGAATCACTCAAGCCCAACCCGACAATTGCCGCCGTAGGCGCGAGCATCTCGCGCATCCCCGGCCCCCCTGACGGGCCTTCGTAACGGATAACAACGCAATCGCCTTTTTTAATTTTGCTATTCATGATTGCCTGCATCGCTTCTTCTTCGCGGTTAAATACGCGGGCACGTCCTGTAAATTTCATCATCTTTGCGCTTACCCCGGACTGCTTGACCACTGCGCCGCCTGTAGCAAGATTACCGTATAAGACCGCAATCCCGCCCTCTTTATGATATGCCTTACTGAACGGACGGATGACCTCTTCATCAAAAATAACGGCATTATCCGTAATTTCAAAAGTTTTCTGGCCAATTACATTTAAAGTATTATTCAATTTGGATTTTAACCTCTTTAATACCGCAGGGATCCCTCCGGCGTATTCGACATCTTCCATAAAGTGTTCGCCTGCCGGCTCAATAGCCGTAATATGCGGCACGCTCTTGCTGATTTTATCAAAAGTCGCCAGATCCAAATCAATACCTGCCTCATGGGCAATGCTCATCAGGTGTAAGACCGTATTGCTTGAGCCGCCTAAAGCCATATCCACTACAATTGCATTTTCCAAAGATTTTTTAGTGATAATATCGCGAGGCCGGATATTTTTTTTCACAAGCTCCACAATCCGCTCGCCGCTGGCCTGGGCAATCCTGCGTTTTTTAGCCGAGCCCGCAAGCGCCGTCCCGCATCCGGGAATAGACAACCCAATAGTTTCGGTTAAACATGCCATTGTATTTGCGGTATATAATCCCTGGCATGACCCCTGACCCGGGCAAGCCTCCATCTCTAAACATGATAGTTCCTCGGTAGAAATATCGCCTTTTTTTGCCCGCGCCATTGCTTCGAATGTATCGTGCACAAAGGCTAATTTTCTTTTATTAAACCTGCCGGAGATCATCGGCCCGGCAGTAACAATAATCGCCGGAATATTCAGGCGCGCAACCCCCATAAGCATACCCGGGGTAATTTTATCGCAGTTAGTCAGGCAGATAATCCCGTCTAATTGATGCGCTTGACAAACTGTTTCAATGGTATCGGCAACAATCTCGCGCAAAGCCAAAGGATAGCACATCCCCAAGTGGCCCATCGCGATTCCGTCGCAAATACCCGGCACGCCGAATAAAAACGGCACGCCGCCGCCGTAACAGACTCCGCGCTCGATAAATCTTTCCAGATCGCGCATCCCGACATGGCCGGGGATAAGATCGGTAAATGACGAGGCTACGCCGATAAACGGCCGGCCTAAATCTTTTCTGGACAGCCCGGTAGCATGTAAAAGCGCACGATGCGGCACCCTATCCAAACCTTTTTTAACCTGATCTGAACGCAT
>JAHFFR010000030.1:11301-13319 GCA_023247825.1 Candidatus Omnitrophota bacterium | reverse complement strand
TAAATGACGAGGCTACGCCGATAAACGGCCGGCCTAAATCTTTTCTGGACAGCCCGGTAGCATGTAAAAGCGCACGATGCGGCACCCTATCCAAACCTTTTTTAACCTGATCTGAACGCATGGCAATCGCTCCTTTTTATAAGGCTAGTCAGCGCCCTCTCCGTCATGAACTACTCCCGGCTCATTTTTACGCTTGCGCACAATCACTCTTTTTAAGGTAACATATTTATCAACCAGCGCCCGGTTATTTATCGCGCCAAGCTGCTTAAAAAGAAAATCAAATTTAGCTTCAATCTCTGAAGCAATTTTATCACGCGCATCGAGCGGCAGGCCCATAATATCTTTTTTAAACGGGCCTAATGCCTTTTTACGCGCCTTATAAAAAAATTGCTCATCGGTTTCGCCTTCTTTTCTTTCGCCTGCGGCATTGACTTTTAACCAATCATAAATTTTTTTCTTTAAATCCTCGGGAAAATATTTACTGTCAAACATCATATTCTGGAACCCGGTTGCCAAATGCACCTCTAATGTATTATTCTCCGGGAACTTATGAAACATTTCCTCCGGTAATGTTGAGGCGCCGTGCTGCACTGCTCCGCCAAGGCCAAATTCTTTTTGCGCAATGCCGGACAGGGTGTTTAATGTGCTAAAATCAAGCTTGACCTCGGCGATAGAGCCATCGGCCTTGACTACCCCGCCGTGAGAGGTGCCGGTCTGAACGGAAATTTTACTGATACCAACCAGGCCTTTGCGCAATCTTTCTTTATAGCCTTCCATAAACGCGCGCAGATCCTCAGGCGTGGAATTCTGGTGCCCGACTTCGCCGATCTCGCCGCCTACGGAAACTGTAATCCCTTTCGGCTCAACCCTGCGGATAAATTGCGTTAATTTCGCGCATACTTCATAATTATCTTTCTGCTGTTTCTTTATGTCTTTTTTAGATAAATCTACCAGCGTCGATGAATCAATATCAATATTGTAAAATCCTCCGGCAATACTGTCTGCGATCATATTCTGGAGCGCCTCTATCTCCTTATCCGGATTCTCCTGGAATTTCTTGGCATTAACCTGGCAATGGTCCGCCTGGATAAATACCGGGCCGCAATACCCTTCTTTAAGCGCGGCCGCCAGGACAACCGCGGTATATTCAACCGGGGCCTGGGCGGTATAACCCATCTCGGATTTTGCGATCTCAAAAATAAACGCCCCGGAGTTATTCTTTTTAGCCGTCCTGAATATCGCGCGGGCCAGATCATAAGTCATGCTGCGCAGGTTCATCGCCGGCACTGTAAAGCCATTCAATTCACCTTTACCCCCTGCTATATAAAGTTCATGGATACTGGATGAATAAATCCCCTTCTTATAAGCCATATCCGTAATTTTTTTGGCCAACTTCTTTTTAAGCAAAACATCTTCGGTTAAAATTAAATCCATTGCGATCTTATCGATTTCAAGCGCCTTCCTTCCCATTTTAATCCCTCTCTTTATTAAGTCAAAATTTTGACTAATTTGTAAAAATTATCGACCTTTAATTCCTTCTTCTTTATCGCAACCTCAAAATCAACCTCTACAATTTTTCCGCCGGTCAGCCCTAAAGCAATGTCTTTTTTCCCTTCAATCAGGCAATCAACCGCCGCTCGGCCGAGGTTTAAAGCCAGATCCCGGCTAAAGGCCGTCGGCCTGCCGCCTCTTTGCACATGGCCTAAAACCACTGTGCGGGTTTCTAACCCGGTCATCGCGGTTATCTGCCTGGCAATATCTTCGGCCTTGCCCGCGCCTTCGGCAAGTATAATAATCCAGCTCATTTTCCCGACCAGATTCCCATGAACTATATCATGGCAGACATTATTCAGGTCTATCCCTCTTTCCGGGATAAGCACATCTTCGCACCCGCCGGCAAGGGCAACTGTCAAAGCAATAAAACCGGACTCCCTGCCCATTACTTCAACCACAAAAATCCGTTCCATGCTGGTTGCGGTATCACGGATTTTATCAATGGCCTCTAAAGCGGTATTAAC
>JAHFFR010000030.1:0-11201 GCA_023247825.1 Candidatus Omnitrophota bacterium | reverse complement strand
CCTAATAGATAAATTTTACGGCCGGTATTTAAAGTATATTCCTCAGTGTAATCGCGGATAGTCTTTTTGGACTTAGCTAATTTCTCTAAGCCCGCAATTTCAATTTCAGCGTTAAAATGCCCGGAATTGCAGACAATTGCGCCATTCTTCATTAAAACAAAATGTTCCTGACGAATCACATTCACATCCCCGGTGACCGTAACAAAAATGTCCCCGATTTTTGCCGCTTCCTTAATAGGCATAACACGATAACCGTCCATTACCGCCTCAAGCCCCTTAAGCGCAGATACTTCAGTCACGATGACATTAGCCCCCATTCCCTGGGCCCGCATTGCCAGGCCTCTGCCGCACCAGCCATAACCACAAACTACAAAGTTTGAACCTGCCAACAATTTATTCGTAGCCCGGACAATCCCATCAATAGTAGATTGGCCTGTGCCATAGCGGTTATCAAACATATGTTTAGTCAAAGCGTCATTAACCGCTACAATAGGGTAGCGTAATTTCCCCTGCCCAGCTAAAGACTTTAGCCTGATAACTCCGGTAGTTGTTTCTTCGGTCCCGCCTATAACCGGCTTCTCGAAATATTTATCCGGGTCCTGATGTATTGTAGAAACTAAATCCGCGCCGTCATCCATGGTAATATCCGGCGCAAGTGAAAGCGCAGAAACTATATGATTATAATAAGTCTTGGTATTCTCTCCCTTAATCGCAAATACCGGGATCTTTAAGTTAGCAACCAAAGACGCCGCCACATCATCCTGAGTGGACAAAGGATTTGAAGCGCATAAAGCCACCTGGGCTCCTCCGGCCTTAAGCACTTCCATCAATACTCCGGTTTCAGTAGTTACGTGCAAACAAGCAACAATATTCAGGCCGCCCAATGGCTTTTCCTGCTTAAAACGATCTGCCACCAGCTCCAGGACAGGCATGTTGTTACGCGCCCACTCAATCCTTAACGCGCCTTTTTTAGCTAGCTTTATATCCTTAATATCGTAATTCATCTTTTCCTTTCTTATCTTAAATTAATTATAAACGGCTAGCTTGCTTTTTTAACGTTCCTGCTTTGTCCGTCTTTTCCCAAAGAAACTCCGGAAGCGGCCTGCCAAAATGACCGTAGCTGGCGGTCTTCCTATATATAGGCCGGCGCAGCTTTAGCGATTCAATGATCCCTTTAGGAGTAAGCTGGAAATTCCTCCTGACTAATTTTACCAATGCCTCTTCTGAAATAACCGATGTCCCCTCGGTTTTTATCATAACCGATAAAGGCTCGGCATGGCCGATTACATAAGAAAGCTGAATAAGGCATTTCTCTGCCAACCCGGCTGCGACAATGTTTTTGGCAATGTAACGGCAGATATACGCGGCTGAGCGGTCAACCTTAGTAGGGTCCTTACCGGAGAACGCGCCGCCTCCGTGGGCAACTGCTCCGCCGTAAGTATCTACAATTATTTTTCTTCCGGTCATGCCGGTATCGGACTGCGGACCGCCGACTACAAATTTTCCCGTCTGATTAACATAATACTTAGTGGACTTATCCGTCCAACCCTTAAGGATAGGCCCGGCAACCTGGCGGATAATATCCTGGCGTGCTTTTTCAGTAATGCGCTTGCCGCTTTTATCCAAAATATCTTCAGTATGCTGGGAAGCCAACACTACCGAATCCACGCGCACGGGCTTCCCATTATCATATTCAACAGTAACCTGGGTTTTTCCGTCGGGGCCAAGATATTTTAAAATATTGTTTTTTCGAACTTCCGTTAAGCGCATAGCAAGCTTCTGCGCCAGCATCAGGGCAAGCGGCATCAACTCGCTTGTCTCATTGCAGGCATAGCCAAACATTATACCCTGATCCCCGGCGCCTCCGACATCAACCCCTTGCGATATATCCGGAGACTGAGAATGGATGGCATTGAGTATAGCGCAGGTATGGAAATCAAAGCCGTATTTCGGATGATTGTAACCTATCTCTTCAATTATCTTTCTGCTTATATCATGCACATGGATAAAGCCGCGCGTTGTAATCTCGCCGCCTACAATCAGGAGCCCCATAGTTACGTAAGTTTCGCATGCTACGCGCGAATAAGGATCGGTTTCCAAACAGGCATCCAAGACCCCGTCTGAAATCTGATCGCATAATTTATCCGGATGGCCTTCGGTTACCGATTCTGAAGTAAAGTAAAACTTATCCCTAGACATGACTCCTCCCTAATTATTGGGCAAAATTATTTTTTGCCGCGTTTAAATATTTGTAATCCCCTATATCAAACCACCAGCCGCTAAATACATAACCATAAACATTTATTTTATCTTTAAGCCAGGCAATATAACTTCCGGTAGCATCTGCTTTTTTATTCCTACTCTGCACATATTCCTCAATCAGGTTCAGATAATTTTTCGGTATATAATACAGGCACATTGCCACTATGTTTGAGTCAGGCACTGGCGGTTTCTCCTGAAAGCTAATTACTTTTTTATAATTATCCAGCTTAACCACGCCATACCGGCGGGCATCTTTTTTTTGCTTTAATTTATACAAGCCGATGCTTGCAGCAGGGCTGTTTTTTATTGAAAAACCCAAGAATCCTTTAAGGGAACCGCTAAACAAGTTATCCCCGCCGATTACCAAAAGGCCATCTTTAATCTTTTGTTTCTTAATTACAAAATTTATATCCCCTATAGCGCCCAGCCTATCCTGGTTATTTTTAGTTTTGTCATCTACCAGGGTAATTTTCTTGGGGCACTTTATTGATTTTGCCCACTTACGAAAGTTAAGGATAAATTTACTGTTGGTTACAATATAAATCTCATCAACGGCGGAAACCGGTTTTAATTTATCGATTATATAATTTATGATCGGCCTGCCTTTTACTTCCAAAAGCGGCTTGGGATATTGTTTAGTCAGGGGATAAAGCCGTGTCGCGTACCCGGCAGCTAAAATCAACGCTTTCATTTATTTCACAATCTCCGCTAATTTACCTTGAGCAAATTCCTCAACTTGGCCACCGGTTGAAAGCTTCATCGCTTCATTAGCAATCTTCTGCGCGGCTTTAAAACCTACGGCGCGGATTATATATTTTAACTCCGGGATAACCTGCGGAGGCATACTAAACTCATCAAGGCCAAGCCCCAAAAGAATTAGCGCTAAAGAGGGATCCCCGGCCATCTCTCCGCACATAGCTACTTTGATTTTAGCCTGATGCGCCGCGTCAATAATACTCTTAACCAGCCTCAAAACCGCAGGATGTGCCGGCTCATAAAGATAAGCAACCTTTTCATTGGCACGGTCAACTGCCAAAGAGTATTGGATTAAATCATTTGTCCCGATACTAAAGAAATCCGCTTCCTTTGCTAAAATATCGGCGGTCATTGCCGCCGAAGGGACTTCAATCATTACCCCTACTTGGATCTTATCGTTAAACTTTAAGCCTTTGTGCGTTAGCTCTTCCTTGGCTTCACTAAGCAAGCGATTAGCCTGCTGTAATTCCTCTATCCCGGAAATCATGGGATACATCAATTTAAGGTTACCGTGCACTGAAGCCCTGAGGATAGCACGCAGCTGCAATTTGAATATATCCGGCCGCGCCAGGCAAAACCTGATCGCCCTCCACCCCAAGAATGGTTGCATTTCATGCGGAATCCTGAATTGGGACAAAAATTTATCCCCTCCTATATCAAGGGTGCGGATAATTACCGGATGAGGGCTCATCTCTTCGGCAACATACTTATAAGCATGATAATGCTCATCTTCACTTGGAGAATCACTACGGTTCATGTAAAAGAACTCCGTGCGATATAACCCGATCCCTTCACTGCCGTGCAGCTTAACTGACGGAACTTCGTCGGGAAATTCAATATTTGCGTTTATCATCACCTCTCTGCCGTCGGTAGTTACAGCTGCCAAATCCTTAACCAGCAGGAATTTTTCGGCTATGCCTTTTAATTTTTCAAGCCTTCCCTGATAATCCTTAAGCGTTTCTTCATCGGGATTAATAATTACTATCCCCATACTGCCATCAACAATAAGGATATCCCCGGAGTTGACCTTAACGGTAATTCCCTCTAAGCCTACTACCGCCGGTATTTCAAGAGATTTAGCCATAATCGCGGTATGCGAGGTTTTGCCGCCGATATTAGTAACAAAGGCAGCGACATTCTTAGTGTGCATTGCCGCGGTATCCGAAGGAGACAGGTCGTGGGCGACGATAATAACTTTTTCTTTAACGTCTCCCAGCCCCTTCTTTTCACGGCCAAGAAGGTTTCGTAAGATGCGCTTTCCGACATCATTGATATCGGCAGCGCGCTCTTTAAGATACTCATCTTCAATTTTAGAAAAAACGCTGATATATTTTTTCAGGACCTCCGAGAATATATAAGCAACATTAAGCTGCTCTTTCTTCAAGCGCGAGATAACCTCTTCGATAAGCATGCGGTCTTCTAAAACCAGAAGGTGCGCGTCAAAAATCTGGGCTTCCTCCTGCCCCATATCTAAGCTGATTCTTTTTTGCAGCTCGATAATTTCACGGCGGGTCTTAATCAGCGCTTCTTCAAAGAGCTGGATTTGTGCCGGGATATCTTCCCAGGCGACTACTTCGCGCAGGATGACAAACTCCTCGCTTCCAACCTTATGAGCCGGGCCAATACTTATGCCGCCTGCCGCAGCAATCCCTTTTAACTCAATCATAGCTCTTCCTCATTGCTGATTATCTTCTCTAATTCTGCTAAGGCCTCCTGGGCATCACGGCCATCGGCTTCAATGATAATCAAACTGCCTCTTTCCGCGCCGAGCATAAGGATACCCATTATGGATTTTCCGTTTACCTCTTCGGTATCGCGCCGCACAGTAATACGGCTGTCAAATTTATTAGCCATCTGCACGAATATAGCCGCAGGCCGGGCATGCAACCCCTGCTTATTTTTTACGATCAGTTCTTTTTTAACCAGGCCCATTTTTAGATCTCTTCGATGAAACTTAAAATAATTTTTGCTAACCTTTCCGGGTCATGCCGGATTACCCCATCGGTAATCATGATAAAATCTTCCTCCACCACCCGATAACCGATGCCCTCAACTTTCTTACGGTCATTAATTACAAGGCTTGAATTATCCTGCGAATACCGCTTCAGGATCTCAGTCGGCACCTCGCCGTTATTTACCACGCAATAATCCAGTATATGCGGATGGCTGTGGCTGACCAAAGCTTTAATATGGTCGCTCACACTATAACCATCAGTCTCACCCGGCTGGGTCATTACATTACAAACATAAACTTTTATTGCTCCGGATTCGGCAATCTCGCGGGTAATTTCTTTAATTAACAAATTCGGGATTATGCTTGTATACAAAGAGCCCGGACCTAAAACAATAATCTGCGCTTCCCTGATTGCCTTTAATGCATCCGGGGTCGCAGCCGGCTGTTCAGGAGTAAGGTTGACCCTATTAATTGCCTTTCTTGCCTTAGGAATCTGGTCCTCTCCTCTAACCGTTGAACCGTCATGATAATGGGCCACAAGTGTCACATCCCCTAGTGTCGAGGGAATAACCTGCCCGCGCAAAGCTAAAACCTTGCTGGTTTCCTTAATCGCTTTCTCAAAATCACCGGTTAAACGGGACATTACCGTAAGAAAAAGATTGCCAAAGGAATGCCCGGAAAATTCCGAATTTTCATCAAACCGGAATTGGAAAAGATCGCGCATCAATGCCGGCGCATCAGCAAGGGCCACTAAACAGTTGCGTATATCACCGGGAGGCAGGACATCAAACTGCTGCCTGAGCCTTCCGCTTGAGCCGCCGTTATCAGCCACTGTAACTATGGCTGAAATATTTGAAGAATAATTTTTTAACCCGCTTAAAAGGACGGATAAACCTGTCCCCCCGCCTACGGTAACAATACGCGGGCCGCGGCTTAACTGTTTCTTCTGATACAAAATATCAATTAAATCATTCCCTTTTGAAGACGGGAAAAATGCGGCAATAAAAGAACGCATCAGGCGTTTAATGCCCAAAATCAAAATTATAATCCCTGAAATTACAACCAGGGCGTCTAAAAATTGAATCAACCAGAATTCTTCGCTGCGCAGGTTAGCCGTTCCTAAAATCAAAAGCCCGACCCCAAAAGCACTAAGGCCAACCCAGCGCTTAATACCTATGCCGGGATAAAGCCATTTTAAAATACCTCCGGAGATCTCTTTCATTTTATTAAATTACCTGCTTTAATTTATGTGATTAAAAAGATTAAATCTTTTTTTCGTCTTCCTGCGTGATAATCTTAATCACAGATTTATCATCCATACAGGTGCGCAGGGTATCACGAAAATATTTATCTTTTAAGAGGCGCGAGATCCTGGCCAATGCCTTAAGATGCGGGCCGGCGGAATCCTGCGGGGCAACGAGTAAAAAGAAAATGTAGGCTAATTCTCCATCCAGGGAATCAAAATCTACGCCTTTCTTGGAGAGGCCAAAAGAGGCAACCAACTTATCCACACAATCGCACTTTGCGTGCGGTATGGCTATGCCTTGGCCGATAGCAGTAGAGCCTAAAGCTTCCCTTGACATAAGGGCATCAATCAGCTTGTTGCGGTTACGCTTTTCAACGTCACCGGACTCAATCAGAAGGTCTACCATCTCCTTGATCACATCTTCTTTTCTGGTGGATTTTATATCGGTAAGTATTGCTTTTTTAGAGAGAAAATCCATTATCTGCATTTGTTTCTCCTTTCAAATAATAAAAATAAAAACAAAATTAAAGCGGGAGACGGGATTCGAACCCGCGACATCAACCTTGGCAAGGTTGCGCTCTAGCCAGCTGAGCTACTCCCGCAAGTTAGCGTTTAGTTTCTCGCCTTATTTTTGGGCGGAAGAGGATTTGAACCTCCAAGGGTTGCCCCAATAGCTCCTAAGGCTATCGCGTCTGCCAATTTCGCCATCCGCCCTAGAACGGGCATTGCCTGCTTCCTGGTTGTTAAATTTATGAGCCTCCCGCGACTCGAACGCGTCGCTCTGCGCCTTACGGCGCGCCGCTCCCCAAGGGGCTCTGCCCCTATGGCGCTTCGCTGTTACCCCGAAAGCATGGGGAAATTCTTTCCCCATGCCCCTTTGCGTTCTCGTCTTGAGAATACATTTATGAGCCTCCCGCGACTCGAACGCGGCACAACCACATTAAAAGTGTGGTGCTCTACCTGATGAGCTAGAGGCCCAAATTTTTAAAATTCCAATATTTCTTTTTCTTTATTTTTTAAGAGCTCATCAATCTTAGCAATATACTTATCGACTATTTTCTGCAGTTCATCAACGCCGCGGAATTTTTCGTCCTCGGAAATAATTTTGTCTTTTTCCATCTTCTCGACCGCTTCCTTGGCATCTCTTCTGATCGTACGCATAGATACACGGCCGTCCTCGGACATTTTATGGACTAATTTAGCCAATTCCTGGCGCCTCTCTTTAGACAGCTGAGGCACAGCAATCCTGATCAGCTTTCCGTCATTAGACGGGCTGACTCCGAGGTTGGATTTCAAGATCGCCTTCTCAATCTCGACAATCGCGGTAACGTCCCAGGGCTGGATAACAATCAGATGCGCATCAGGTGCAGATATTGCCGCAAGCTGTTTTAACATCGTCGGAGTCCCGTAATAATCTATATGCAGGCCCTCAACTAAACTTGGGGATGCCCTGCCGGTCCTTACTTCATGAAACTGGCGGTTCATCGACTCAAAAGCCTTTTTCATCTTATCTTCCGTATTAAATAATATCTCTTTAACTGACATAATGCTTACCTCCGTTTAACGCACTACTGTGCCGATTTTTTCGCCCAGGACTACCCGCTTAATATTGCCAACGCGGTTAAGATTAAAAACAACAATGGGCAATTTGTTATCCATGCACAGGCTGACTGCAGTTGCGTCCATCACCTTTAAGCCTTTTTTAAGCACATCGATGTATTTTAATTGATTAAACTTTTTGGCATCTTTTACTTTTATTGGATCGGCGGAATAGACACCATCTACTTTAGTAGCTTTTAAAATAGCATCGGCATTAATTTCCATAGCGCGCAGAGCCGCGGCGGTATCGGTAGTAAAATAAGGGTTTCCTGTGCCCGCGACAAAAATAACCACCCTGCCTTTTTCTAAATGCCGTATAGCCCTTCTTCTAATATAGGGCTCAGCTATTCTTTGCATTTCAATAGCTGTTAAGACCCTGGTAGGTACGCCGGATTTTTCCAGCGCATCCTGCAGGGAAAGCCCGTTAATTACAGTAGCCAGCATCCCCATGTAATCTGCGACAGAGCGGTCCATATCAAGCCCCCGGGAAGAGGTATTCTCTGCCCCGCGTAAAATATTGCCCGCGCCTAAAACAACAGCAACATCTACGTGTAGCTCCCTGATTTCTTTAATCTGGCGCGAGATGGCAATAAGAACCCCGGGGTCTATGCCATGCGTTTTTTTACCCTGAAGCGCTTCGCCGCTGATTTTTAGGACAATCCTTTTGTAAACCGGTTTGACCATTTATTCGCCGATCTTGTAGCGGATAAACCTGCGGATGACTACATTTTCGCCGATTTTTGCTACGATGCTGCCTAAATAATCTTTAATCGTTAAACTTGGGTCTTTTACAAAAACCTGCTCTAATAAACAATTGTTTTTATAGTAATCTTCCTTGTTTTTTTCATGCTTCAGGGCTTCCTCGGGAACATCTTCCTTTTTAATATACTCCGGGTTAGTTGCGGCAATCTGCATAGCCAGATCTTTGGTAAATTTAATAAACTCATCATTGCCGGCTACAAAATCGGATTCACAATCAACTTCCAATAAAACTCCGATTTTATTGCCGTGATGTATGTAGCACTCAACCCTTCCTTCTTTGACAACCCGGCCCTGTTTTTTAGCGGCGATCTCTAAGCCCTGCTTACGTAATAAAATCACTGCCTGCTTTATATCGCCTTCGGCCTCCTCTAGGGCTTTCTTACAATGCGCGACACTTGAACAGGTCAGGTCTCTTAATTCTTTAATTGCATCAACTGAACTTTTCATTTTCAAGCTACCCCTTCTTTCTTGATTTTGGCTTTATTTCCGCTATTGGCAAGCCGCGCGCCTTTTTTGCCGAAGCAGTATCATCGGCAAGGGGTTGGCTTTCCTCAACAATTTCTTCGATTTCTTTGATCTTAATCTCTTCCTCAGGCCCGACCTCTCCAGAGATATCTTGCTTGGCCTCTTCTAATTTAACGCCTTCCTGAGAAAGATAAGACAAGAATTTCTTCCTTCCTTCAATAATAGTATCGGCGATAATTGCAGCCACCGCGCTGATAGATTTAGTAGCATCATCGTTTCCGGGAATAGGATAATCTACCAAATCGGGATTGGAATTGGTGTCAATCAACCCGATTATGGGGATTCCTAAGCGCCGCGCCTCACGCACCGCAGTCTCTTCTTTTTTTGTATCCACGACAAATGCCGCCCTGGGCATCCGCTCCATAGGGACAATCCCGGAAAAATTCTTATTTAACTTAGCCAGCTCTTTCTCTAAGCCCGCAACTTCTTTTTTGGTCAATTTCTCGAATGTCCCATCGGTGCGCATCTTTTCGATATCTTTTAAACGGTTAATACTTTTTTTAATAGTGGCAAAGTTAGTAAGCAACCCGCCCGGCCAACGGTCGGTAACATAATACATCCCGCTGCGTATGGCTTCTTTCTTTATTACTTCCTGAGCCTGTTTTTTAGTCCCCACAAAAAGGACAAATTCGCCTTTTGAAGTTATATCCATTAAAAAATCCCGGGCAGCATTAATGCACTCCTCGGTCTTTTCCAGGTCGATAATATAAATCCCGCTTCTTGACCCGAAAATGAACTTCTTCATTTTGGGATTCCAGCGCTTAGTCTGGTGCCCAAAATGCACGCCTGCTTCTAAAAGTTGCTTGATTAATTCTGATGGCACGTTTCTATTCCCCCTTTTTATTAGTTAATATGTATTTTTGCGAGTTGCGGAAAGCAACGCACCCGGCATCCTTTTTAACCGGAGTACCGGCAAAAAAAGTTAATCGGGTAATTATAGCAAAATTTTACTTATTTGCAACTATTTTTGTAGCTCCTGGGCCAGATAAAGCCGCTTATATAAACCATTCTTCTCCAGCAGCTGGCTATGCGTGCCCTGCTCAACAATCACTCCCTTATCTATAACTGCGATCCTGTTGGCATTTCTTACTGTAGAAAGCCGGTGCGCGATCACAAATACCGTCCTGCCGCAAACCAGGCGGTCTAAGGCCGCCTGGACAATACGCTCGCTTGTAGAATCCAGCTGCGAAGTTGCTTCGTCCAGTATTAATATCGGGGCGTCCTTTAGCAGGGCGCGCGCAATAGCAATCCGCTGGCGCTCTCCTCCGGAAATCTTTACCCCCCGGTCGCCGATAATCGTCTCATACCCCTGCGGGCAATTAATTATAAAATCATGGGCGTGAGCCGCAATAGCCGCTTTTTCTATCTCCTCCAAAGAAGCATTGGGCCTGCCATAAGCAATATTAGAACGAATCGTATCATTAAAAAGCATGGTTTCCTGATTAACTATGCCAATCTGATCCCGTAACGATTTTAAAGTAAACTCCCGTAAATCTACTCCGTCAATAAATACAGCCCCATTTTGAGGGTCATAAAAACGCGGGATTAAATCTACCAGGGTGCTTTTTCCCGAGCCGCTTGGCCCGACAATCGCCAGCATCTGGCCGTATTCTATATCTAAATTAATTCCTTTCAGGATTTGCGTATCAGCATAACTAAACCAAACATTACTAAACTTGATACTTTTCTTAAAGCCCGCCAAGACTTTTGCAAGTGGTGCCTCTTTTACGCTTGTCTCTGTCTCTAATACCTCATGTATGCGCTCACTGGCCGCCATCGCCTGCTGATTCAGGGCGTTAACCTGGCTTATTTTCTTAAACGGCCTGATCAGGGATAACAAGGAACCTAAGAAAAACCCGAAGACTCCAAAGGACAATTTCCCGGCGATAACTTCACGGCCGCCCCAGAAAAAAACCAATACCCCGATAATCACCCCTAAAAATTCCGTAGAAGGGTTAAGCAGGAGCGTGCGCTTGATCGACTTCATAGAAATCTTGTAATAATCTGCATTAACCTTATTGAATTTATTGACTTCATATTCTTCCATATTAAAGGCCTTAACAATCCGGGCGCCCATAATCGTCTCATAAAGCAAAG
>JAHFFR010000029.1 GCA_023247825.1 Candidatus Omnitrophota bacterium | reverse complement strand
TCCCTGTTTTAATTACTGAAAACGGCATATGCACCGAAGATGATAATTTGAGATGGGATTATATACGGGAGCACCTGGAAGAATTGCATAAGGCGATTGCCGAGGGGGTTAATGTCATAGGCTATATCTACTGGTCGCTTATCGATAATTTCGAATGGGACAAGGGGTTTGGAGCGCGGTTTGGCCTTGTTCATATAGATTATCAGGATCAAAAACGCACAATTAGGCCGAGCGCAATAAAACTTGCTCAAATCGCAAAAAGCGGGGAAATTTAAATGAACCTTGGCGATAAAGAATTTATAATAAAAGAGATGCCGTTCTTTGCCGGGCTTAGCAAGGCAGAGATTGAGGTAATTTGCGCAAAAAGCCAGATTATCGAATACCGCAAAGGGCAGATTATTTATGAAGAAGGCTCTAGCCCGAGCGCTTTTTACTGCATTATATCCGGCCGGGTGCAAATTTATACCAAAGATAAAGCCGGCAGTCGGTTAATTTTAGAGTATCTTCACCGCGGAAAATATTTCGGTATCATTTCTCTTCTTACTAATGAACCGCATTCAGTTACAAGCGAGGCGATCAACGATTGCTTTATTTTAGTGATTAAGAAGAATGATTTTGATTCTATTTTGCAAGGCATCCCGCATTTGGCTATTGATTTGAGCCGTACATTGAGCCGCCGCCTTAAACGCAAAGATATGCATCAGAAAAAAATCTTTGAAAGCACGGTTATTTCTGTTTTTAGCTCCTACGCCCAGGCGGGTAAGACCGTTTATGCCCTGAATCTTGCCCTTAGCTTAAACCGCGAAACGCACAAATCCGTGATCATCCTGGATATTTTATCCAAGGGAAAAATACATACCCTGCCGCGTAAACTGGAAATCGAGTCCCCGCCGGTATTGGATTTATCCTCTGCCCCGGATATATATGATTTACCGAAAGATTTTATTCTAAAAAGTAATTTTGGAATAGACCTGTGTTGTTTTTATTACGAAGAGGATAATGATACATGCCTTAAAAGGTTAATTGAGATGTTAAGCCTTTTAGTCAATGATTACCACTATATCCTTTTGGATTTACCAGCGGCTATGGACCGCTCGATTATCAGCATGCTTAATCAGTCGGATTTTATCCACATATTAAGCAGCCCGGACCCTACAGACTTAAAGCGCACCAGCAATCTTGTCAGCCGCCTTAAAACGGATTTTAATTTTGACCCCGGAAAAATAAAAACTATTGTAAACGAATATAAGCTGGCAAAAATCAATTATGCCGGCCAGATTGAGATTCTGGGGCAGGATATTTTTGCGACCATCCCTAAAATCGAGTTTAATGCTCCGGAGCGCCTGATTATCGATCAGCCGGAAAGCGAATATTCCAAGGCAGTCAGAAGGATTGCCCGCGCGCTCGGAGATTGTTTAGTGGGCTTGGTCTTGGGGGTAGGCGTAGGATATGGTTTTTGCCATGTGGGGGTATTAAAGGTTATCGAGGAGGAAAATATCCCGATAGATATTATCGTAGGCTCCAGTATCGGCTCATTTATCGCCAGCCTTTGGGCTATCGGAAAAAGCTCAAGCGAGATTTTAGAGATTGCCCGGGAATTCAGGGAACCTAAGCATATCTGGGGGCTGATTGACATAACTTTCCCGCGTTTTGGTTTTATCAAGGGCAACAAATTATACCGTTTCCTGAAGAAACATCTCGGGAATAAAACTTTTTATGATATAAAGCTTCCTTTAAAGATAATTGCAAGCGATGTGCGCAGGAAAGAGCCAAAAATTTTAGACAAAGGCTTATTGGTTGATGCTATAATGGCAAGTTGTTCCATGCCGGGGGTCTTTACGCCTTTTAAGTTCAGGGAAGAGATACTTTTTGACGGAGGGGTGACATCTCCTTTACCCACCGAGCCGCTTATGCAGATGGGGATTAAAAAGATTATTGCGGTAAATGTTACTCCTTCCCGTGAAGATATCTTAAAACAACTGGCCAGGCTCAAGGAAGGAACTCCTTTGAGCAGGGATGCGGAAAGCCCAAAAAACAAGCCTTTGAGTTTATTCGGCAGGTTAAAAAATATTTTTAATTTTAATATTGTAAATATTATTTTTAGCAGTGTTGAAGTCCTCCAGTCTGAGGTTGCCCGCAGGGAAGGCGAATTAGCGGATATTGTCCTGCACCCGGATACATCAGGCTTATTTTGGCTGGAGTTACATAAGTCCGATGAATTCGCCCGCCGCGGAGAAGAAGAGGCGCGCAAGAATTTAGATAAGATTTGGCAATTGATCAATGAATAATAAATGGAAGGAGCTTTAAAAATGAATACGCGGTTTATTTTGCCGGTTATATTTTATCTGGTGGTTGCTGTTTTATCGGGATGTACGGCAATTAAAGAAGTAGGAAAGGGTTTTGCCGGCGTATCCACACAAGTCCTGGAGGATAAGCGCAAAGATGCCTTAAAAAAATCTTTTGCCCTAAGTTATAATGACTGTTATCTTAAGGTTAAAGATATTTTAAAAGAGAAGGGCAGGGAATCGTATATCTATTCGGAAGATCTTAAGAAAAAGATGATCGCTATTTATATTTCTCCGGCAGATACCACGCCTATAGGTATATTCTTTACCGAAGAGCCGGGGCCTAATACTTTAATTGAGATATCCAGCCCAAGTATTTATGCCAAAGAGGAAATTGCAAACAGGATTTTTAGCGGGATCGATGCGTTGATTAAACCTAAAGTAATCGAGGAGAAGAAAACTGATGTTAAAGAAAAAATTGGCAATTAAAGATTTGATTAAAGAGTGCCATCGCGTTGCTAAAAGTAAAGGTTGGTGGGACGAGACGCGCAATGACGGGGAGTTAATCGCGCTTATGCATTCTGAGTTATCAGAGGCGCTTGAGGCAATGCGCAGCCACGACAAAAAAAATAACCTGCCGGAAGAATTGGCAGACTGTTGCATCCGCATATTCGATTATTGCGGTTCGCGGAAGATAAACCTGGAAAAAGCAATACTTAAAAAAATAGAATATAATAAAACCCGTCCTTACCGGCACGGAAAGAAGTTTTAAAAAAAGGGGGAATAATGCCATACGATAGCAGCTTGGATGCGCAGGTCTTTACCAGGTTTTTTGAGAATGACAATGGTAAAATTGCAGTGAGCGTTTATTCTTATAATAACGGGCCGAAAAAGCTTCAGATTGTCAGGGAGGTAAAAGACAGGAACGGCGAGTTTACCTTTGCCAAATTAGGCAGGTTAACCAGGGATGAAATAGAAGGCGCCTTGCCTTTGATCCAGGAAGCAATTAAAAATATGTAGGATTTGGCCTAAGATGAAAAAAGAGACAGCTGGGGTTCGCGCTTAGGGGTAATTATGGCAGTGGCCGGTTCCGCTATCGGCTTGGGGAATTTTTTGCGTTTTCCGGCGAAGGCCGCCGCAAACAGGGGAGGGGCTTTTATGATCCCCTATTTTGTTTCCTTGCTTCTTTTAGGGATTCCCCTTATGTGGATTGAATGGGCTTTAGGCCGTTACGGAGGAGGATTTGAGCACGGGACTGCTCCCGGGATATTCCACAGCCTCTGGCAGAAAAACCGCTTCATTAAATATTTCGGGGTAATCGGGATATTCGGCCCGCTGGTAATTTTTATTTATTATGTTTTTATTGAATCCTGGACGCTGGCTTACAGTTTTTTTGCTTTAACCGGCAGATATACAGCCCTTCTGGACCAGGGTAGCCTACGCAGTTTCTTGACCGGTTTCCAGGGCCTGGAACATAATCAATATTTTAACGGCATAGGCACTGCTTATACATTCTTCTTAATTACTTTTTTACTGAATATCTGGGTAATTTATTATGGGATAAAAGGCGGGATAGAGAAGCTTTGTAAATGGGCGCTGCCGCTTTTATTTGTTTTTGGCATGGTGCTTATGATCAGGGTTTTAACATTAGGTACCCCGGATTTAAGCAGGCCCGCTTGGAATGTTTCAGGAGGGTTTGGTTTTTTGTGGAACCCGGATTTCTCCGCGCTTAAATCTGCTAAAGTCTGGCTTGAAGCAGCGGGCCAGATATTTTTTACCCTTAGCGTCGGTATCGGGGTAATCCTTACTTATGCCAGTTATTTGAAGAAGGCCGATGATGTTGTTCTTTCCGGGCTTACTGCCGCAACTACCAATGAAATTGCCGAAGTCATCCTTGGGGCAAGTATAATAATTCCGGCGGCATCTGTATTCTTTGGCCCGGTGGATATTAAGTCTATTGCCCAGTCAGGCGTATTCAATTTAGGTTTTGTAACTATGCCGCTTGTCCTGAATAAATTGCCTTTGCCCGAGTTATTCGGGTTTTTCTGGTTCTTTCTATTATTTTTAGCAGGGATAACTTCTTCGGTTTCCCTGGCGCAGCCGGCAGTGGCGTTCTTGGAAGATGAATTTAATATTAACCGCAGGCGCTCGGTTTCAATATTTGGAATAGCTTCATTTATATTGTGCCAACCGGCAATATTTTTCTTAGGCCGCGGTGTAGTTGATGAGTTGGATTTTTGGGGCGGGACTTTTTTCCTCGTAGTTTTTGCTACGATTGAGACAATATTATTTGCCTGGGTATTTGGCATGAATCGGGCATGGGAAGAGATACATCAGGGCGCGGATATGACTATACCCAAGGTTTATAAGTTTATCATTAAATATATTACACCTTTATTTTTGTTTGTTATATTAGGGATGTGGTTTATGCAGGAGTGGCTGCCGATAATCATGATGAAGAATGTAGCCGGCGCGGATAAGCCGTTTATTTTCGGCACGCGCCTGGGTTTATTGCTGATACTTATAATCCTGGCGGCTTTAGTTAAGATTGCCTGGAGGCGCCGGAGATTGGGAGCGAGGGCTTAAAAATGAGATTGGCAGGCTGGATATTCCTTATTTTTTCCTGGGGGTTAATTTTGGGCCTTACCGTATTTTGTTTCATTAAAGTTTTTTCAAAGAGGGGGATGCGATGAAAAGGTTTTTTTCATTTATTCTTTTATCACTTTTTCTGTTATCAGCCTGCGGATGCGCGCCTTTAATTATCGGAGCGGCAGCAGGGGGATTGGGCGCGTATGCCGTAACCAGGGATACTGTGCAGGGGGATACTGATAAAAATTATGAGGGGCTTTGGGATTCGGCTCTAAGTGTTGCCAGGTCCCGCGGTTTAATCCAGCAGGAAAATGCCGCAACAGGTTATATTGAATTAGGCGCGGAGCAGAGCAAGGTTTGGATAAAGTTAGTCCGCCTGACCCAGGCCACAACCCGGGTAAAAGTCTCTGCGCGTAAATACCATTTCCCGAATATGGAGCTTGCGCAGGATATTTTTGTTAAAATTATTACCGGGGTAAAGTAGGTTGTCCGAAATTTCCCCTTTTCTTTTTGGGGAATTTGTGTACAATATATCAAAAGCTTAGAAGATTTTTAGCCGAGATAGCTCAGTGGTAGAGCGCGGCCCTGAAAAGGCCGGCGTGGGGGGTCCGATTCCCTCTCTCGGCATAATATAAAAACGAGGGGTTTTTACAAGCCTCTCGTTTTGCTTTATTTAGGCGTAATTGCTTGATATTTAAAGCGGTTACGCTTTTATTATTTACTGGAGGTATTTGGATAAGTTCGGGTATGCTTAAAAACAGGTTGATTTTAGGCTATGGTAGTAGCATAATAAAACTATTAAATAGCAAACGACTAATGAATAAAAAGCAATTAATAGTTAGTTGGGCGATGCTGTTATTCTTAGGGGGTTGTGCGGATAACAATCCGGTAGTTGGCCCATACCCTAATACAGGTATAGCCTCTTGGTATTCGACTCAGCATACTGCAACAGGTGAAAAGTTTAATAGTAATGATTTAACATGCGCGATGCGTAAAAACGACTTTGGCAAGAATTATAAAGTTTGCAACATGGCGAATAATAAATGCGTGGTAGTCAGGCACAACAATTTTGGCCCTGTCAAACCTTTATATAATCAGGGGAGGATTATCGATTTAAGTAAAGCAGCATTTTCCCGGATTGCAGATTTGAAGGATGGCACAATCAAGGTTACAGTAGAAGAAATAAAATAGATTTTACTCAGGCGATTAGGACGCCCCGATATATAAAATTAAGGAAAGGAGGCCCCATGGTTCAGGAAGCAAAAGCTAAGAAACCAAATAAGATTAAACAATTATTTTCACAATTAATTAATAAGATTGATAGAAGCATGGAAGAGAAGGCTAAGTCTCAGTCCTGCTGTTGTAAACTCTCCGATAAGGAAGGTAAATCATGCTGCAGTTAATCGTTGATTGGTTTATTTATGGGGTATTAAAGTTTTCCAGCTCATCAAAGCTGGCAGGGGCCGTTAATTTTTTTCTCTATGACTCAATAAAGATTGTGTTGTTGCTTTTTGCGATGATAGCGGTTATCGGTTTTTTGAGGACGTTCCTGCCGCAGCGAAAAATTAAGGAATGGTTAAATAAAAGCACGGGATTTAGCAACCTGTTTGCTTCATTGTTTGGAGCAGTTACGCCTTTCTGTTCGTGTTCATCAATACCGATTTTTTTTAGTTTTCTTGAGGCAGGAATACCGTTGGGGATAGCTTTTTCCTTTCTTATAACCTCGCCGGTTATCAACGAATATCTGGTGGTGCTGATGTTCGGATTTTTCGGCTGGAAGATTACGTTCGCATACGTTGCCAGCGGGGTCATTATCGGCACGGTTTCAGGGATTATTTTAGGAAAGATGCATTTAGAGAGGTTTCTTGTAAAAGATATGATTGTGGCTGATCCGGATGTTTCCGGCAATGGAGTAAAATACCGGAGTTTCAAAGGCAGGATTTTTTTTGGCGTTAATGAAGCAAGATCAATTGTAAAGAAACTGTGGGTCTGGATATTGGCCGGTGTCGGTGTCGGAGCACTGATACACAACTATATTCCTCAAGAAGCTATTCAGGGAATAATAGGTAAAATAGGATTTTTTTCAGTGCCGGCCGTTACTTTATTAGGTGTTCCATTGTATGGAAGTTGTGCTGCGATATTGCCCATCGCAATAGTTTTATTCCAAAAAGGTTTCCCATTGGGAACAGCTTTAGCATTTATGATGGCAGTTTCCGCTTTGAGCCTTTCTGAAGCAATCATGTTAAGAAGAGTGATGAAATTAAAGTTAATAGCCATTTTTTTCGGGATAACAACCGCGGCTATTATACTTATAGGATATTTGTTTAATTTATTGCAAAATATATTGGTTTAGAAGAAGTCCGCAAGTTCCCGAAGGCATAAAAATAAAAAAGCCAGTTCTGTTTTTAGAACTGGCTTTTTTATATGCGTAAACTTATACTTTTTTTACGTTGGTTGCCTGATCGCCTTTTGGCCCTTGTGTAACCTCGAATTCAACTTCATCGCCTTCTGCCAGAGATTTATACCCGTCTCCAACGATAGCGCTGAAATGAATGAATACATCCTTGCCATCTTCAGAAGTAACAAACCCGTAACCCTTTTGGTTGGAAAACCACTTTACTTTGCCTTTTGCCATTTCTTGTCTCTCACCTCCTCCAAGGATAAAAAAAATCCGCAAAAGCAGGTTAATATCTGTTGCTGCCTTACGGATTGTACATGAAACTATCCAATTTCTTTGCTTCTCCTCTAAAATCCACCTTGGTTTTTAATATATCATGAATTATCGGCTTGTCAATCTTTTTTATTCTCTAAGTGAATGATTGACTATTAGTTAGGAATTGATATAATATTTGGCAATTGCCGATGTAGCTCAGTTGGTAGAGCAGGACTTTCGTAAAGTCAAGGTCGGTGGTTCGATTCCACTCATCGGCTTAATCTTATGGCCAGATTCCGCAAAGTTTTAAAAAACCGTAATTTTTTCTTACTATGGCTTGGACAGATAATCTCCCAGCTGGGGGATAGGCTTGGCCAGATGGCCCTGATCGGCTTTGTTTACCTGCGCGCTCCGGGCTCAACCCTGCAAATAGCCAAAATATTGTCCTTTACTATTATCCCGGTATTTCTTATCGGGCCTTTAGCCGGGGCGTATGTTGACCGCTGGGACAGGCGCAGGACGATGTATGCCTGTGATTTTATGCGCAGTTTACTGGTTTTAACCATTCCGCTATTTTTGTTCTATTCTAAAAATCTGTCTCTGATTTACCTGATTATCTTTATCGCTTTTTGTATCGGCAGATTTTTTGTGCCGGCAAAACTATCAATCATACCGGATTTAGTGGATAATAAAGAATTGCTTATCGCTAATTCCCTGATTAATACATCCGGGATGATCGCGGCAGTCTTAGGATTCGGCATAAGCGGCGTGCTGGTCGAGAAGCTGGGAGCTAAAAGCGGTTTCTATCTGAATTCCCTGACTTTTTTGATTTCATCGGCATTTATTTTCTTGATTTCGAAAAAGTTTGTTACGGCGGTAAGTTTTGAAGAAGTAGGTAAAGAGATCGTTGAGGTAATCAGGAAATCCGTTTATCAGGAAATTAAAGAAGGCATTCTTTATTTTATCCGCAAGAAGGATATCCGTTTTACCGCAGGCATAATATTCGCGCTCTGGTCGGCGTTAGGCTCGGTTTATGTAGTGATTATTGTTTTTGTGCAAAAGACGCTGCATTCGGCAACCAAAGACCTTGGGCTTCTGGTGATGTTTCTGGGGATCGGCCTGTTTTTAGGCTCTCTTGTCTATGGTAAATTTGGCCAGCGCGTCTCGCATTACAAAATTATTTTTGTTTCGCTGGTCCTCAGTGGTATAATGCTGGATATCTTTGCCCTGGCAATATATTATTACCCTAATTTTATCCTTGCCGCATTTTTGGCTTTATTCCTGGGTTTGATTATCGCTCCGATTATGATTGCCTCTAACACTATAATCCATAATGTCAGCGATAATGAAATGCTGGGCAAGATTTTCAGTTCACTTGAAATAGTTATGCATCTGGGTTTCCTTTTGTTTATGTTTATCAGCAGTATCCTCGCGGAGAGGTTCTCGCATTTATTAATTTTGGTCGTTGTGGGCACTTTATTGAGCTTGCTGGGCTCGGTAACTTTATTTTTAAACCGGAAGGCGGCATGGTTAGATTAGCGGAAAATAAGCATTATTCAGAAAACAAGGCAACTGAGAAGTTGCCGCTTCCTGCCAAAGTTTATCTTCCCCTGATCCAGCATTTAGGAAAAGTTTGTAATCCGGAAGTAAAAGTCGGCGATACGGTCAGCCTTAGCCAAAGGATTGCCGGCATTCAGGCCAATGTTTATGCGCCAATCCATGCCTCGATATCCGGTAAAGTAGCTGCCATACAGGACTGGCCGCACCCTGTTTTAGGCAGGGCAAAGGCAATTGTCATCGAAGGGGATGGCAGGCTTGATCAATCGGTATTTAGCCGAAGAAACCAACAGGAGATAGATAAACTTAGCGTGCAGGATTTAAGGCAGATTGTTTTAGATGCCGGGATAGTGGGTATGGGCGGAGCAAGTTTTCCCACGCACATAAAACTTAATCCTCCCAAGCCGGTAGATACTTTGATTATTAACGGCGCCGAATGCGAGCCATATCTGACTTCGGATGCCCGGTTGATGTTAGAGAAAACCAGCGAGATATCCGTTGGCATTGCCTTAGTTGCCAGGTGTTTAGGCGTAAAAAAAGTTTATATCGGGATAGAGGATAATAAGCCGGAAGCAATAAGAGTTTTCTCTAAAATTTCCGGTATCGAGCTTAAAGTTTTAAAATCAGATTATCCTCAAGGCGGGGAAAAGCAATTAATCCGGAATATATTAGGTAAAGAAATCCCCAGGGGCAAATTGCCTTTTGATATCGGGGTATTAGTGCAGAATGTAGCCACAATTTATGCGATTTATGAAGCAGTTTATAAAGGCAAGCCTTTAATTGAGCGGATTGTTACGGTTACGGGAAGCTGTGTGGAAAAACCGAAGAATCTCTGGGTGCGCTTAGGCACGCCGATAAAAAATCTGATTGAATTTTGCGGCCCGCTTAAAGAAGAGCCGGCAAAAATTATTATCGGAGGGCCGATGATGGGTATTGCCCAGTATACGGACCAAGTTCCGGTAATAAAATCAAGCGGCGGGATATTGCTGATGAATAAAAAAGAAGCTAAAATTTTAGATGAAGATCCCTGTATCCGCTGCGCGGCGTGTGTGCGCGGCTGCCCTGTGGGGCTTATGCCTTGCCAGATTAATCTAGCTTCGGAGAGAGCGTTTTGGAATTTAACCAAAGAGTATGGCGCCGGCGATTGTATTGAGTGCGGCATATGTAATTATGTTTGTCCTTCCAACCGTAGGTTATTACAGACGATTAAAAGGGCAAAATTAGAGGCGGCAAAATAATATGAAAGAGATGATCCGTTATGGCTTTATCCTGTCGCTTATTTGTGTGATTGCCGCAGGGTTATTAGCCGGAGTCAATGTGCTTACCCGCTCTAAGATTGCCGCTCAAATTCAAGCCGAAGAGCAGGCAGCGCTTAAAGAGGTCATGCCAACTGCAGCCAGATTTAGCGAAGTTAAGCCGGATGCGAATAAAGAGGTATTGTATTATAAAGCATTTGATAATCAGGATAAGCTGATCGGGTTTGTTTTTAAAGCCAGCGGTAAAGGTTATTCCAGCGTGATTGAAACTTTAGTTGGGGTTTTCCTTGATCAGAAAATCAGCGCGATAAAAGTCATCTCTCAGAATGAGACCCCGGGTTTAGGGGCGAAGATAACCGAAAATAAATTCAGGGATCAGTTCAGGAATCGCGACAGCCTTGATATATCCGGAGTGCAGGCAGTTTCCGGGGCAACGATTTCCAGCCGCGCAGTAATTATCTCAGTAATGAAAAAGGCGCGGGAAATAAGAGAGTTGATAAAAAATGAAAGATAACCTTATTGTTTCAGGATCACCGCATATACATAAGAAAGGATCCATTTCTAATATTATGTGGGCGGTTGTAATCAGCGTAATTCCCGCAGGCATTGCCGGAGTAATTATCTTCGGGCTGGATGCCTTATGGGTTACAATAGCCGCGGTTATTGCCGCGGTATTAACTGAGTTGGTGCTTGAGGCCTGGGCCGGGAAAAAAATTACTGTCTTTGATGGCTCAGCCGTAATTACCGGCATATTATTGGCTTTTAATCTTCCGCCGAATGTTCCGTTATGGCTTCCGGTAATTGGCGCGGTGTTTTCCATTGCTATCGGTAAACAGGTTTTTGGAGGCATAGGCCAGAATATCTTTAATCCGGCTTTAGTAGGCAGGGTATTTCTCATGGCAAGCTGGCCAAAATACATGACTATCTTTGTTAAACCGTTTGATGCCCTAACAGGCGCTACTCCGTTAGCTGCGCTTAAAGAAGGTAAAATTTTAGAGCATATTTCATACCTGGATTTATTTTTGGGTAAACGCGGCGGCTGTATCGGTGAAGTATGTATTCTGGCATTATTGATTGGCGCGGCATTTCTTCTGATAAGAGGCCACCTTAGCTGGCATATACCGGCATCTTATATTTTTACCACAGCGGTATTTACTTATATCTTTGGAGCAGCGCAGCTTTTCCACGGTGACTGGTTATTTCATATACTAAGCGGCGGGTTAATCCTGGGGGCATTGTTTATGGCTACTGATTATGTGGCAACCCCTTTAACTGCCAAGGGCCAGTTAATTTTCGGCGTAGGCTGCGGGCTGCTTACCGCGGTTATCCGTATTTGGGGCGGGTATCCCGAAGGAGTTTCATACGCCATATTAATGATGAATGGCGCAACACCGTTTATTGACCGGTATACTAGAATCAGGATTTACGGGACAAAATGAAGAATCTGATTAAAGAATTTACCAAAGGCATAATTAAGGAAAATCCCACATTTGTCCTGATTTTAGGATTGTGCCCGACGCTGGCAGTTTCTGTATCGGTAGCTAACGGCATTGGCATGGGCATTGCCGCGACATTCGTGCTCTTAGGTTCCAGCCTGATTGTTTCCTTAGTCAGGGATTTTATTCCGGATAAGATCCGTATTCCATGCTATATCGTAATTATCGCCACCTTTGTTACTATTGCCGAGTTTTGTATGAAAGCCTACAGCCCGGTATTGGATCGCGCCCTGGGTATCTATGTCCCGTTGATTGTTGTTAATTGTATAGTTTTGGGCCGCGCCGAGGCATTTGCCTGTAAGAATAATTTCAGCCGTTCATTTTTTGATGGCCTGGGAATGGGCGTAGGTTTTACCCTTGCGCTGATTTTAATTTCCGCGATCAGGGAATTTCTGGGTTCCGGCCAGATATTGGGCCATACCTTGATTAAGGGATTTGAGCCGGTGTTTGTTTTTGGCATGCCCTCAGGGGCTTTGTTAGTGATCGGTTTATTACTTGGTTTTTTTAATATTTTAAAAAATAGGAAATCATGAATATCCAGGAATTCCTGACCATATTTATTTCCGCGGTATTTATCTATAACGTTATCCTTTCGCGTTTCTTAGGGCTGTGTTCTTTTATTGCTATCTCTAAAGAGACGAAGCCCGCGCTGGCGATGAGCTCTGCGGTAATGTTTGTTATTGTTGCCTCCAGCGCGATTACCTGGTTTGTTTATCGTTTTTTACTTATGCCTTTTAATCTTGCCTATTTGCGCACGATCTCGTTTATTTTAGTTATTGCTACTTTTGTCCAGCTGGTAGAAATGGTGATCAGGAAAATCAGCCCCCAACTTTATCGGGCATTCGGGATTTACCTGCCATTAATTACTGTAAACTGCGCGGTATTAGGCGTAGCGGTTTTAAATATCGATATGTTTTTCGTAAACGGCAAGGCAGTTGCGGGAAGCTTTTATTATTCTGTTTTTCAGGGGGCATGCGTGGGCCTGGGATATACTTTAGCCATGCTTTTAATGAGCGGGATAAGAGAGAGGCTTGAGCTTTGTAATGTCCCAAAGGCTTTAAAGGATTTTCCCCTGGCTTTTATTATTGCCGCGATTTTAAGTTTAAGTTTTATGGGTTTTAACGGATTTAAATTCTAATAATATGGAAATCTTGATTGCGGTATTAACTTTAGGTTGCCTGGGGCTGCTATTCGGCGTGGGCTTAGCTGTTGCTTCAAAAAAATTAGCTGTTCAGATTAACCCGAAATTAGAAGAGGTCCAGCATTTGCTTCCCGGGTCAAACTGCGGGGCATGCGGTAACCCCGGATGTTTTGGTTTTGCCGAAAGCCTGCTTAGCGGTAAAAGCAATGTAGATGGCTGCCGGGTTTGCAGCGAAGAAATAAAAGCGAAGATTGCCAGGATTATGGGGGTTGCGCTTGAGAAGCAGGCCAAAAAAATAGCTACTTTACATTGTAATGGCGGAATAAGGGTTAAAGATAGATATTTATATAATGGGGCTGGCGATTGCGTTGCCGCAAATTTAGTTTTAGGAGGCCAGAAGGAATGTGTTTTTGCCTGCCTTGGTTTTGGCACATGCGTAAGAGCCTGCCCGTTCGGCGCGATCACTATGTCAGCCGAGGCCTTGCCGATAGTTGATAAAGTCAAATGCCGTTCCTGCAACAAATGTGTGCTGGCCTGCCCCAAAAAATTATTTTCACTTGTATCTGTAACTTATCCGGTCTATGTAGCATGCAGCTCTCATGATTTTGGAAAGGCTGTAAAGGATGTCTGCCCTGTAGGCTGTATCGCCTGTAAATTATGCGAGAAGGCCTGTAAATTTGACGCTATCCATGTAATCGATAACCTGGCGGTAATCGATTATCATAAATGCACCTCCTGTCGTGCCTGCGTAAAGGTCTGCCCCGCAAAAACAATAAGGGTAAGGGAATGAACCTGGCCATATTTGCTTCCGGCAACGGGAGTAATTTTTCAGCAATCGTCAAGGAAGTTAAGCAGGGTAAAATTAAGGCAAAACTGGTAATCCTGGTTTGCGATAAGCCGGAGGCCTTTGTGATTAAGCGCGCGCTTAGGCACAAGGTTAAAGTAGTTTTAGTTAAGCGCGAAGATTTTAAAAACCGCGCTGATTTTGAAACAGCGATAATCCAGATGTTAAAAGCCTACAAAATTGATTTAATTGCGCTGGCTGGATTTATGCGCATCTTGAGCCCGGCTTTTGTGAAACTTTACCGTAACCGGATTATGAATATTCATCCCTCACTGCTTCCCGCGTTTAAAGGCAGCCACGCTATAAAAGATGCTTTTGATTGCAAGGCCGGTTCTACCGGGGTTACCGTGCATTTTGTTGATCAAGAAGTTGATCATGGGCCGGTTATCCTGCAGCGAAAGGTAAAAATCGAAAATAGGGATACTTTAGCGCGCTTGGAAAAAAGAATCCATACAATAGAACATAAGCTTTATCCGGAGGCAATCAAGTTATTGGCTGCTACTCTTTAGAATTAGCAATGACCGCTGTTTGGTTGAGGATGATTCTTGCTCCGCTTGCCTGATTCAATATTTCCACCAGGGTAAAATCTTTATATCCGTAGGTATTCAAAGTATAAGCGATTATTTTTAAGACTTCTTTATCAATATCCGCGCTTCTTTCGACTTCCGGTTTTTGGAATTTTAATCTTATGCGGTTTTGGATCTGGTCGGCAATGAACTCTTCCAAAGTTATGTTATGGTAATTTAAATGACTGCCGGCAATGTCGCCGATAATCTGCGCGGAAATTACCGAATCCTGGACAACGCGGTGCTGGTATTCGGTTTGGGAAATAAAGCCATAAGAGAGTTTTTTCAGGTCCATTAAATGAAAAACCTGTTTTATCTCAAAGCCGTTTTTTATATCCGCGGTAACAATGCAGAAAAATAAAGGCTTATCTTCCTTTGAATTATCTACGCTAAAGAGCACTCTGCGGATAACCTGCAGCAGGTTAAAGATCTTTTCATTAACGGATTTATCAATTCCCATTTCCTGTTGTTTTTCTTTTTCCGCCGTAAGCCGGATAAGATAATTAACCCGTAATATTTTTTCATTAAGGGAATTTTTCTTGTCTTCTACCAGGAACCGCTCAATGTATTTTTCCGGCTTGGCAGGCTTGGATATAATATTTTCAAGCGGCATATATACCCAAAGGGTGCTGCCGATGAGCTTGGCGGAGACGCCGAGTTTATATTCCTTTTTTGAGATATCTTTAACTGCTCCAGCGATATTTTCTTTTAGGAATGACGGCGCGGTAGAAGAGGTGCAGGCGGATAAAAATAAAATAAAAGGAAGGAGTTTAAGGGCGGATTTTGCCAAACTCTTTGAAGATAGCTTCAATTTCATCGTAATTAAGTTCGCTTTTTGCGACCAGCTCTTTGGCCAGCCGGTCCATAAGCGGCTCTTCTTTTTTAAGCAGGGCGGTTACTTCGTCAAGACAGGAATTTAATATATCCTGGACATCGGCATCGAGTTTTGCTTTGGTATCTTCGGAGATTTTGTCTACGATTTCCCAGTTGCCCAAAAATCCGCTTTTGCCCATACCGCAGACCCAAACCATATTATGAGCGTGGTGCATGGCGCTGGAGAAATCTCCGTATACGCCGCTGGTTGTAGCATTGTATTTTATTTTCTCGGCAGCGTATGAACCAAGGCTGATTTTTATTTTACTGAGAAGATCGTTGGAATCTTCAATAAAAACATCTTCCCTTTCCGGGATCCAGGTCGCCCCGCCGGTCGGGCCGCGCGGGGTAATCGTTATTTTAAAGACATCTTTAGAAGGGGCAAGGAGGTAGGTGGTAATGGCATGCCCTGCTTCATGGTAAGCAGTCTGCCATTTTTCCTTTTCACTTAACCTGATCCTGCGTTTTATGCCCAGGGCGATCCTCTCCCTGGCCTCATCGATTTCTTTCATGGAAATTGATGAATTCTGATTGCGCACGGTAATTAGCGCCGCTTCCCGGACGATATTCGCAATATCCGCCGGGCTCTGGCCCACAGTAATCCGCGCCAGGCGGTCAATTTTTACATCCGCCGGATCGTATTTAACTTTTTTTAGATAGTATGCAAAAAGTTTTTGACGGTCTTCAAGGTTAGGTTTGTCTACGATGATCTTGCGGTCAAACCTTCCCGGCCTGAGCAGGGCGGGGTCAAGGTAGGTTTCAGGGGCATTCGTTGCGCCGATTAAAACAATATTATAATCCTTGTCCTTTAAGCCATCCATTTCAACCAGCAGCTGGTTTAAGGTGGTATTATGTTCGGTAGTCCCGCCGAACCCGCGGTCCATGGAACGTTGCGCACCCACAGCGTCGATTTCATCAATAAAAATTATACAGCCGCCTTCAAGCTCCGCCAGCTGTTGGGCCCTCTTAAAGAGCGAGCGCACGCGCCCGGCGCCCACTCCGACAAACATCTCGACAAATTCCGAGCCTGACATGGAAATAAAAGGGAGCTTGGTTTCCGTAGCGATTGCTTTGGCCAGGTAAGTTTTTCCGCAGCCCGGAGGCCCGAGCATAAGGATGCCTTTTAGGATTTTTCCGCCGATGCGCTGAAGGCTGGCGCGGTCGGTAATTAATTTAACAATTTCCAGGGCTTCTTGTTTGGCCTCATCCATCCCGATAACATCATCCCAGGTAACCCCTACGTCAGCCCCGGCAACGGCTTTTTTACTGGTTTGGGAGAATGATGAAGCCCCGCGTTTAAAATAAAGCCAGTACATCAAATATGTGTATACAAAACCGAAGATAAGGGCCATGATGATCTGCAGGTATAGCTGCAGAGGGATCATCGCCAGCTGTGATTGCCGCAGGTAGGATTCGGATTCATTCCATGCCCGCAGGCCGATAACTACAAGGATAACCAAAGATATGGTTAGCGCGGTTAGGAAAACAAAGAGGGTTGCTTTTAACCAGTGCAGTTTTGTGTAGTATCTAATTTTTTTCCAATTCATAATTTCTCCGGATTTAAAATAACATACCTGTTGGCTCAAGTCAAACCTTTTCTTAAATTTTGCCTTTCATCTTTTATACTTAACACACCTGCTTTGCCTTGTTCCTCCGTGCACCGCTCTAGCCTTTGCTTTCCGTCTCTTCTTCCGGCGCTGGAAACTTTCGCCGAGTGCTGCGGTTTATGTCTCACCTTCGGCGTATTTACAGGGTGATTGAAGCCTTCGGTCCGTCGTAATCCCTTGCACTCCTCTAAAGAAGAAGGCTCGGGAATTGCCGAAAGTTTCCTAATGCGCCTCCAGCAAGAGCCGTAAAGCCGAAGTTAGTCGCGGATTTTCTTGACTTAGATTCTTTTATGTGTATAATTATTGAGTTGTTAAATTTTCTAAAACTTATAAGGAGAATTTGATATGGCAAAGATTAAAAAAGTTTTCGCGCGGGAGATTCTTGATTCACGCGGCAATCCGACGGTTGAGGTGGATTGTCTTCTGGTAAACGGTATTTTAGGCCGTGCCGCAGTCCCTTCCGGGGCATCTACAGGAGATAATGAAGCCTTGGAATTAAGAGATAACGATAAAGCCCGCTATTTAGGCAAAGGGGTATTAAAAGCAGTCAACAATGTCAATACCGTAATAAAT
>JAHFFR010000028.1:10694-17890 GCA_023247825.1 Candidatus Omnitrophota bacterium | reverse complement strand
TTTCAATATCTAAATGCCTGCCGCAGGCGCTGCAAAAAGGAGGCAGGTTCTTTTCAATCTTATCTAAGCAATCAGCGCAGACTAAGTTTTGCCCCTTATTTAATTCAATTCTGTTTTTACAAACCAGGCAGCAATTTGGATAAATTAAATCCTTTAGCCCCCTGAATAAATCCGCCAACATAGAGATATAATAACAATGAAAAACGGCTTTGTCAAATGTACTAATTCAACCTTAGCTTTTCGTCTCTTGCTTCGGCACGAAAATTTCTTTGAACTGCCCCCTGTCAAGTTTCTCGCTCGAGGTCGATTTCTTAACGCCAATGATCTTTCGTATTTCGGTGGCTGCTGAACTCGTGGTTTTTGCTCTTGCAAAAACCACTCAAACAGCATCGCCATCCCGGTGTTGTCGCTTCGCTCCACCGGGATACCCGAAATACTCAAGCTCCATTGGCTAAAATCGACACTCGCTGCGAAACTTGCCAGTGTCAGTTCTAGTTATACAGTGTTCTTAGCGGCTGCTGGATTGGCTGGGATTTCGAGGGACGTGTCGGCAAGGAGCGGGCAGGGTTCCGCAGAAAGCCCAGACAGGATAGGAGACGCGTTAAGTAAGCTGTCAAAGTAATTGACAGCCGGTTCCATCGATAGTAAAATAAAACATTATGGAAAAGCAAAGCCGGGCAGAACTTAAAGAAAAATTATTTAATTTGCTGAACAAACAGGCATTGAAGAGAGGCAAGTTTGTTCTCTCCTCGGGCAAAGAGAGTAACTATTACCTTGATGGCCGCCTAATTACCCTGAGCCCGGAAGGCGCTTATTTGGTTGCCAGTATAATATTGGACATGATTAAGGACAAGGCTCCGGATGCTGTGGGCGGGCCGACGCTGGGCGCTGATCCGATTGCCGGGGCATTAGCTGCCCTAAGCTATATTAATAAACAGCCGGTTAAAACCTTTATTGTGCGTAAAGAGGCAAAAGAGCATGGAACGCAGCAGCAGATAGAAGGCCCGGCGCTAGAAAGCGGTAACCGGGTAATTCTTGTGGATGATGTGGCTACCAGCGGCAAAGCGATTTTGGAAGCCAAGCAGGCATTGGATAAAATCGGAGTGATAGTCGATAAAGTGATTGTAATTGTTGACCGCAAACAAGGCGCCTGCGAAAATTTAGCCAAAGCAGGTTTAAAGCTAGAATCAATTTTTACGATCACGGATTTCGGCTTTTAGCCCTGTGAAAAAAATAAAAATAATAGTAATCGGCGGTGGGCCATCGGGGATGATGGCGGCAATCCGGGCAGCCAGCCTTGGCCGGGATGTAACCCTCCTTGAAAAAAAGATATCTCTTGGCAACAAGCTTCTATTAAGCGGCAAAGGCCGCTGTAATCTTACCAACGCAGAAGGCCTTGAGCATTTTCTAAAAAGATTCTCCGGTGGCGGTGATTTTTTAAGGGATGCCTTTAAAAAGTTCTTTAATCAGGAATTAACCTCTTTTTTCGAGGAGCGCGGCTTAAAGCTAAAGGTTGAGCGCCAGATGCGCGTATTTCCGCAGGACGGACGGGCTTCTGCCGTCCTCGATGTCTTAAAAAAAGAATTAGAGAAGAATAAGGTAGAGGTTATTTATAAAAGTAAAGCGGTTGAACTGCTCGTAGCAAACGGCAAGGCAAGGGGGGTCCGGCTTGAAAATGGGCAGGATGTAGAATGCGACCGGATAATCATGGCTTGCGGAGGGGCAAGTTATAGCTTTACCGGCTCTGATGCTTCAGGAATAAATATTGCTAAAAAGTTTGGGCATAAAGTCGTGCCCTTAAAGGCTGGCCTGGTTGCCCTTGACGTAAAACAGGATTATCCTAAAAAATTAGAAGGCCTGACCCTGCGCAATATTAAACTTAAATTTTCTGACGGAAAATCAGAGGTTATTTCCGAGGTAGGCGAGCTGATCTTTACTTCTATCGGAATATCCGGGCCGCTGGTGATTAGTCTGAGTGGTAGAGTAATAGATTTATTCGCGCCGGGCAAGCATGTTTTTGTCAATATAGATTTAAAGCCCGCCTTGTCTATTGAGCAGTTAGATAGCCGCCTGCTTCGTGAGTTTAAATCCAATTCGCAAAAAAGCATTAAGAATGTGCTGAAAGAATTATTGCCCTTGCGTTTAATTAAAGTCTTTATAGCTACTGCCGCAATTGACCCGCTTAAAAAATCCAGCCAGATTACGCAGGAAGAAAGAAAAAAGATAATTTTTTTGCTCAAAGGTTTCAAGATGGAGGTTTCCGGAGCGCGGCCTATTGAAGAGGCAATGGTTACCCGCGGTGGAGTGAGCTTAAAAGAGATAAATCCGCGCACCATGGAGTCGCGCCTGATTAAGGGGCTGTATTTTTGCGGGGAGATGATTGATCTGGATGCGGATACCGGCGGATTCAACCTTCAGGCAGCTTTCTCGACGGGTTATCTGGCCGGAGAAAGCGCCGCGTTAAATTAGGGACAGCGACCATTTATTTTAATTAAAATAAATGGTCGCTGTCCCTAATAAAAGTTTATGAAAATATACTTAGCTTCAAATTCTAAGGCCAGAAAAAAACTTCTGGAGAAATTCGGCCTGAAGTTTAAAGTCCTTCCTGCAAAAGTCAAAGAGAAAAAAAGCCGCGGTAATTTATCTTATTCCCAATTGGTAAAGAACAATGCGCGTGATAAGGCAAAAGAAGTTGCCGGAAGAGTCAATGACGGAATTATTATCGCCGCCGACACTATCTGCGTGCAAAATGGCAAAATATTCGGAAAGCCGAAAAATATGCGGGATGCCCGGAATATGCTCAGAAGATTATCGAGCAAAACGCAATGGCTTTATACCGGCTTGGCAGTCATAAAAAAGGGCAAGGATAAAGAAAAGCTTGCGCTTGATTACGAAAAAACAAAAGTGCATATGGATAAAATAAGCGACACAGAGATTAATAACTATTTTAAACAGGTTTCTCCTCTGGATAAGGCGGGAAGTTTCGATATCCAGGGTAAAGGCGCTTTTTTTATTAAGAAAATAGACGGTTGTTTTTATAATGTTGTGGGCCTACCCTTAAAAAAGCTTTATCATATTTTTAAAAAGCTTGGGTTATTTTCTCTAGTTTGCGTTGTTTTCTGTTTAGCCGGATGTTCCAGCGAGTATAACTTAGCTACTAAGCAGGAGGAGAAATATTATTACAGCACAGACCAAGAGGTGAAGATTGGCCGGGCAATTAACCGTCAGGTGGAGCATGAATTAAAATTTACCAATGACCCTTTGCAGAAAAAACGCGTGGAAGATATAGGTAAAAAAATTGCCGCAGTAAGCGACAGGAAAGAAATTGATTATTATTTCCAGGTTTTAGAAGATGATACCGTAAATGCTGTCTCGCTGCCCGGAGGCTATGTTTATGTAAACAGCGGATTGCTGGATAGAGTTTCCAATGATGATGAGCTGGCCTGTGTTTTAGCGCACGAAGTAGGCCATATTGTTGCCCGTCACCACATTAAAAAACTCCAGGCCATGCAAAGTTATTCTATTCTTAGGCTCTTAGTCGCGGTAGCCCCGGGAACAGCCGAAGTTGGCAATGCCGCGGATGTTGCTTTTACCCAGTTTCTCCTTGGGTTTAGCCGCGAAGATGAATTGCTTGCGGATCAGCTGGGGACACGTTATGCCAAGCTTGCCGGTTATGACCCGCATGCCATGATTACTTTCTTGACCAAACTCCAGGATATAAACCGCAGGATGCCGCTTCAAGAACGTTCGTATTTTAAGACTCACCCGTATGTGCCTGACAGGATCAGGGTAGTTAAGCAGGAACTGGGGGAACGAATTAATTTTGATGATTATATCAATATAGAACAAAAGCCGCATTAATGATATAATTAACTCAAGGAGGTGATTCTCTTGAAGAAGAAAATATTGATTATCGATGACGAAGAGGATTTTGCCTTATTTCTTAAAATGCGGGTTGAGAGCCTGGGGAATTATGAAGTTGAGGCTTTTACGGATGCAAAAGATATAATTAACCGCATACATGTTTTTGAACCGGATGTCATTTTACTGGATTTATTGATGCCCGGTATCGGCGGGCTTGATGTCTGCGATATGCTTGATAAAGATCCTATTGGTTTGGTTACCCCGATAATAGTGATTTCCTGCCTTGATAAGGATGCGGATAAGATTAAGGCATTTAAGTTAGGGGTTACTGATTACCTGGTTAAGCCCGTTGATGATGTTAAGCTCATCGATTCGATAGAAAAAGCGATAAAATCCAAGTTAGGGCAATCTTAATTGGTGCGGAAGGAGGGAGTTGAACCCTCAAGGGTTGCCCCACACGCTTCTGAGACGTGCGCGTATGCCATTCCGCCACTTCCGCAAAATTAATCTTAAGTATATCTTACCCCCTCTATCCTGTCAATTAGTTATCATTAGTATTGCCGCAGGATTTTTTTACTGTTATAATAATGATTTCTAAAGAGCCTGCCTGCCGGCAGGCAGGGAGAAAAGATGTTTTTGGAGCATTTTAAGGTTACGGGTATTGCCATGGCCCAGATATTTATTTTGGGGGCTTTAGGTTATGCTTTAGTTAAAAAAAACATGCTTTCTCACGCGGGCCTGGAAGCCTTAAGCCGCCTTGTGATACAAGTTATTTTTCCGGCCTTAATCCTTAGCCAGATGCTGCAGAATTTCAGCTTTGGCCTTTATCCGGACTGGTGGATATTTCCCCTGATAAGTTTAGCGATCACTATTTTTGGTTTAATTATTGGTTTTTTATTACTTAAGCTTATAAAATTAAAGGCGCATAAACTGCAGTTTTTAAGTTTAGTGGGTTTTCAGAATTCAGGGTATCTTCCTCTGGCGATGGTTGCCGGGATGTTTACCGGCGCTCAGGCCAACGAAATATTTATTTTTATTTTTTTGTTCCTGTTGGGTTTTGATTTAGTGGCATGGTCCCTGGGCATCTACATGCTCACTTATGAAAAGCAGATAAAGTTTAAGCTGCGAAGCATTTTTAGCCCGCCGGTAATCGCGAATTTAGCCAGCCTCGGGTTGATCGCGTTGGGCTTAAACAAGTTTATTCCTGCCGGGGTATTTAAGCCTTTGCAAATGGTAGGCAATTGCACTCTGCCTCTGGCCATGCTTGTAGTCGGCGGGAATATTGCCTTAGTGCAATTAAAGGATGTTGATAAGAAAGCGGTTTTCTTTTTTCTCCTGGGGAAGTTGATTATACTGCCGGCCTTAGGGATGCTCATCGTGTTAAAATCAGGGCTGCCGTATCTTTTAGGTTTTTTAATTATCATGCAGCTGGCAATGCCTTCGGCAACTTCTTTATCGGTGATTATCAGGCATTATAAAAAAGAGGATAAGTTAATCAGCCAGGGGGTATTTTTCAGCCATATTGTCAGCTTGCTTACTATACCGGTATTTTTAGGTTTGTATTTATCTTGGGCTGTGTTAAAATGAGTATATCTATTTCAACTAATCGTAAGGCCTACAGGGATTATGAGGTCCTGGAATCCTTAGAAAGCGGGATTGAGTTAAAGGGCCCGGAAGTAAAATCTTTACGCGCGGGCAAAATTAATTTAGATGACAGTTTTGCCCGTTTTGAAGGGCAAGAGATTTTTTTATACAACGCCCACATTAGCCAATATACAGAGGCTAGTTATTTAAACGTTGACCCGGATCGGCCGCGGAAACTGCTATTACATAAGAATCAGATCCAAAGGATTATCGGCAAGCTTACCCAAAAGGGGCTTACTTTAATCCCGTTAAAGATTTATTTTAATGACCGGGGTTTTGTGAAAATTGAACTTGCGCTTTGTCGCGGCAAGAAACTTTACGATAAGCGCGAAAGCATCAAGCGCAGGGAAACTGACCGCGAGGTGCGCCGGGTGGTAAAAAGAAACAGGTAATCGGTTAAGATCCTTCGCCGCCTTTGGCGGCTCAGGACTAATTTTCGAAACAAGTTATAGGAAAATTAGATTCGGGGGTGAAAGGGTTCGACTTAAGATATGTCGGATAAGAGCAGCATGCCGCGGAGGTAAGGTTAGCCGCGTTAACAACTCCTTACACAATTTAAACGCAAACACGCAAGTGTCACGTTTAGGAGCATTTGTCGCGCCGTCTTTTACGGCAAGACCGATGCTCTTTCCAGCCTACCTGCTTAATTAAGTAGGTAGCCTCTAACCATCCAGCCTACGGGATGGATTAGGGCCTTAGTAGGATAGTTCCGGTGGTTGCCTTTGAAGCCGGAGCGAAATTTAAAAGGCTGCGTTCTGCAAATCCTGCCTTGTAGAAGTTGCAGAGCTAAGACAAATTACAAGGCTAAGCATGTAGCGGCTTTTATTTGATTACTTAGGGACGGCGGTCCAATTCCGCCCACCTCCACCATTGAATTAAAAAAATAACCTGCGCTGGTTATATAAGAAGTTAAATCGGGAAATTTTATATGTATAAATATATTGACAATTAACCATATTTATACTATACTTAACTTGGATGGATAAAATACAGGGGAGTTTTATCTGGGATCAAGAAAAAGAGTTAACTAATATTCATAAGCATGGTGTTGATTTTACAACAGCAGCTTCGGCCTTTAAAGATGAAAAGAGAAAGATTTATATTGATTCTAAGCATACTGAAAAAGAAGAAAGGTATTTTTGTATCGGTTCGGTAAGGTAGAAGGTAAGATTTTAACAGTAAGGTTTACTTACCGTTCCGGAAAAATCAGAATTTTTGGTGCAGGTTATTGGAGGGGAGGAGAACAATACTATGAAAAGAAAGCCGAATGATATGGACCAGCCTATTGGCAAATTAACCAGAATTAAAGATTTTTTACCGGCTCCTCAGGAATTAGCTGTCCTTGAAGACACGGTAAAGGTTACCATAGCGCTTAAGAAATCAAGCGTAGAAATTTTTAAACATATGGCGCATAGATATCATACAAAATACCAGCGGATGATTCGTGAGTTGGTAGATAAGTATGCTACACAGTACTCATAGGTATTGGAGACGGAAGAGCGTTGTTTAAGAGATAATTCAGCTAAAGTGAAAAGATATCTAAATATTTTTATAATTAACAATTATCTAAAACCATTTCTTTTTAGCATCTCTTTGATTTTATTAATCAGCGGATGCGCCACTGTCCCCACGGACGAGAATATCCCAACATATTCTATTGGCGGAGTAACTTATTATCCTTTGATCAG
>JAHFFR010000028.1:8403-10594 GCA_023247825.1 Candidatus Omnitrophota bacterium | reverse complement strand
TAAAACCATTTCTTTTTAGCATCTCTTTGATTTTATTAATCAGCGGATGCGCCACTGTCCCCACGGACGAGAATATCCCAACATATTCTATTGGCGGAGTAACTTATTATCCTTTGATCAGTTTATGCGATTTGCGCGGGGTCCCGATGCAATATGATACGCTTGCGCGCACCGTTTATTTAGGCAAGGACGCAAAATCCGTGAATTTAAGGGCAGGTGACAGCCTGGTCCTTGTAAATAATAATATAATGCGTTTAGATTCTCCCGTGGATATCTATCAGGGCACAATCGTGGTGCCCCGGCAGTTTAAAGAGCAGGTTTTTGATCTGTTGTTTAAGCGGGCTGCTCTTGTGCGCCGCCGGGCAGGTATGGGTAAAATAAGATTAAGCAAGGTTATTATTGATGCCGGACACGGAGGCAATGATCCCGGGGCCATAGGTAGAAACGGCCTGAGGGAAAAAGACGTAAATCTGGATATTGCCAGAAGATTAAGCAGCCTTTTGAAAGAAGAGGGCGTACAGGCAACGCTTACCCGCTCAAGGGATAATTTTGTCCCTCTTTCCAGCCGGGTTAGCATTGCTAACCGCTCAGGAGCGGATTTATTTATCAGTATTCATTCCAACGCCAATCGTTCGCGCTCTTTATGCGGGTTTGAAGTTTATTATGTGGCTCCCAGCGTAAGCGATTCCAAGCGCGCCGTTTTTACGGCGAGGAGCGCTTCATTAAATTTAAAAGAAGCTGTTTTTGCCAGCAATACCCAGGATTTAAAAGCGATTATCTGGGATATGATTTATACCAACAGCCGCGCTGAATCAATAGAATTATCCCGTTCTTTGTGCAGGGTCATGGATTCAAGTATTGGCGCTAATATTCTCGGAGTAAAAGGCGCGCGTTTCCAGGTATTAAAAGGCGTTAGAATGCCGGGAATATTGGTTGAGGTTGGTTTTGTTTCGAATTTAAACGAGGAAAGGTTATTAATGACCGGCGAGTACCGTCAGAAATTAGCTGAAGGCATATTAGAAGGCCTCAGGGATTATTCGCAGGACATGGCATTAGTGGAGGTAATATCGAGATGAGATCTATCGGCGTTTTTGATTCCGGAGTGGGGGGGCTTACGGTAGCGCGCGAAATAATCCGCCAGCTGCCCAATGAATCAATAGTCTATTTCGGCGATACTGCCCGCGTGCCTTACGGGATTAAATCGCGCGAAACAGTAATCCGTTTTTCTGTCGAGAATATTTTATTTTTATTAAAACATGATGTTAAGCTTATCTGTGTTGCCTGCAATACCGCATCCAGCCTGGCTTTGCCGTCAATAAAAAATAATTTCCGCGTGCCGATTATCGGGGTAATTACTTCCGGGGCGAGGGAAGCGGTTTATGCTTCGCAGAATAAGCGGATAGGGGTAATTGGGACCAAGGGGACGATTAAAAGCCGCACCTATGAAACTGAAATTAAACAACTTGACCGCAAGGTTAAGGTTACTGCGGTTGCCTGTCCCTTATTTGTCCCTTTTGTTGAAGAGGGCTGGACCAGCGGCGAGGTTGTTTTGAGCGTAGCCAGAAGTTATTTAAAGCCGCTTAAAGACGCGGGAGTGGACACGGTAATTTTAGGCTGCACGCATTATCCTCTGCTTAAACCGGTAATTCAGGAGGTGTTAGGTAAACATGTTATCTTGATTGATTCGGCTAAGCAGGTAGCTTTTGAAATAAAGAAAATTTTAACCGGCGAAGAGATGCTTAACCGTGGTAGAGGTGGAAAACACCGGTTTTATGTTTCTGATAACCCCGAGTGGTTCAGCTCTTTGGCCCGGAGGTTTATGGGCAGGAAATTAACAAACGTAAGAAAGGTTGATAATGTATAGTTTAAAAGTTGAAGGTTCATTCAGTTCCGCTCATAATTTAAGAGGCTATAAGGGTAAATGCGAAGAGCTGCACGGCCATAATTGGCGCGTCGAGATAACCGTTAAATCCGCCAAGCTGGATAAAATAGGCATGGTTTTAGATTTCAAATACCTGAAAAAAAAATTAAACGTTGTTTTAGACCCGATGGACCACAAATATTTAAATAAACTGGATTATTTTAAAAAGGTTAACCCTACTTCTGAAAATATTGCGGAATATATTTATAAAAAACTGATAACCCAGGTTCCTTTACTTGAGCGCGTAACTGTTTGGGAAAACAACACAAG